>NZ_CAKVGN010000028.1 GCF_934747485.1 uncultured Brachyspira sp.
TTATGATACACCTATGCTATACTTTAAGAAATTAAGGAATTCCTAACTGCAATATGTCTGGCTCCTGTGCATTTTAAAAACACTTTCTAAAAAATAAAGAGCCTGCTTTATAAAAAACAGACTCTCTTATAAAAAGTTGAACACTAAATTATTTTATTCAAATATCACCCTCGGATTATTATCTATATAGCTTTCTGGTATATTATTGAGCTCTTTAATTTTTGATATAATAGCATCACGCATATCATTGCCAGTCATAACTATGTTTTTACCCTTTTTTCCTATAGGGCTGCCATCAGCATCTTGATAACCATCTCCTCCGTCTAATATAAAGTCTGATATGATTATTACATAATCTTTATTTTCTGTGATATCTTCTCCATTTAGTTTAGCTGAGATTAATTTTCCATCAGTGCTATATTTCACTTCAACACCTCTTGAATATTGTAAGAATCCGCCGCTGCCTTTTTTGGTATAAGATATTTTTATCATATCAAGTAAATCTTTTCCATTTAGAGTTACTATTACTGCCTGATTATTGAATGGGAAAAACTCATTTTGTATTTTACCTAAAGTGATATCACCATATGGTAAAGAGGTTCTCAATGCTCCTGAGTTTATTATAGCAATATCTACATTGTCGTAGGAATCAAGCACTAAATCACAAGCAAAATTTCCTAAAGCCATAGAATTAGTTCTTATTCCATCTTGAGTAAGCTCTACAGGTAAACTGCCTATTTTTACATTAAATTCTTTGTCTACAGTGCCTTTCATTTCATCAATAAAAGCAAGCATATCAGCATCTTGTTTTATATTACCGTCCATAGGTATAAGTTTATAATCAATTTTTTCTATTTTTCCATTATTTACAGATAAATCTATATGTCCCAAATACATTCCGTAACTTCCAGCTTGTACTATAGGAGTGCCGTTTACAATATCAGCCTTTTCCAAAACAGTATGGCTATGCCCGCCAATTATTACATCAAAAGTTTTAGGAAAAGCTTCTGCTATTTTTTTATCTACTTCATAACCTACATGGCTTAAAAGTATTGTAACATCATTTGTTGTATTAAGAGGTGTAGATTTTAAGAAACTTTTTAATGAGTCTATCTCTTTTTCAAATACTATATCTTTAATACTTGATGCACTGTATACTGATTCTGTAGTTGTAATACCTATTATAGCTACATTAAGACCATTCACATTTGTAACTATATACGGCAAAGCATAATAACTATTGTCATTTTTGTTTTTTATGTTTACAGAAAGGGTAGGGAACTTTCTCTCTTTCATTATCTCTGTAAAATTATCAAGACCGTAATCTACAAAATGGTTTCCAATTGCAGCAGCATCAACTCCTATCATATTCATAATATCTACTTCATCTCTTCCTAAAAATACTGTAGAGTAAACGCTTCCTGTAATAGTGTCTCCTGCATGAAGAACTAAAACATTATTATTAGTTGATTTTACATCTTTTATATATGTTGCCCTTCTTGCTGCCCCATACATATAGTTAGTTTCTGGCGGGGTTGTTTCTTTGTTTACTATCATTTCTTCTTCATCTCTTCCATGAGTATCATTCATATGTATGATAGTTAACTCACCGCTGTTTGCAGATTTTTTTGCTGTATTATTATTGCATGATGATAAAACAAAAAAAATCATTAGTAAAATAATGCTAATCTTTTTCATAAGATATAAACTCCAATATATTTATATACAATATAGTATATTTTACTAATGATAATTGTCAATTATTTACTAATATAAATTAGTATTTTTGATTATTATATAAAAATTAAAAATAATTTGTTAATATTATAAATTTTTGATACTAACAAAATAAGCTGATATTTATTTTTAAACAACTTTATTAATAAAAAATATTATTGTTTATTCCAATGTATTGATTTTATATAAAGCGATGAGAGATTAGTTAAATCCTTATCATCTTCTGCCTGTGTCGACAAAATATAATAAACATCATTTACTCTCCATAATGTAAACTTTTCATTATTTGAAGTTGTATTATATTCCACAAGTATATTATTTTCTTCTTCTGTAAAGTTTTTTCCGCTATTAACATAATCTCCATAAAAAGAAAGCAGATTATTAGTGTTTTTTGAAGCTCTGTAAGTATAGTTATTATTCATATAGTCAAAATTAACTTCAGCAACATCTTTATTAGCTATAAAATATTTAGCATTTTGTCCATGTTCCGGAGGAGCTACTGTAATACTTATGCCCAAAGGAAGAAAAGAATTTGGAGAATCTACTTGAACATAATCAGCAACAACTTCTGAAACAGCAGCATTATTTTCTTCTTTTTTGTTTGAAGCTGAACAAGAAGCTAAAACCAAAACTATAACTAAACTAATAAATAACCTTATCATAATATTTACTAATACCTCTTAAGAAATAATTATTAAAAAAATTTTATTTTTAAAATATAACAAAAAATATTATAATTAATAAAAAATTTACCTTGATTTTATATTTTTTTAATGATATTGTTTATAATCAAAATATTAAAGGAATAACAGAGGAAACTATGGATACTAAACACATATTTGTAACAGGCGGAGTTGTATCTGGACTTGGTAAAGGTATAACAGCTGCTTCACTTGGAAGACTATTGAAGGCTCGCGGTTTGAGTGTAACTATACAAAAATTAGACCCTTATATCAACCTTGACCCGGGCACTATGAGTCCTTTTCAGCATGGTGAAGTTTTTGTTACTGATGATGGGGCTGAAACAGATTTGGATATTGGGCATTATGAAAGATTTATTGATGAAAATTTAAATAAATACAGCAATGTTACTACTGGTAAAATATATCAGCATGTTATAAATATGGAAAGAGAGGGTAAATATCTTGGCGAAACTGTTCAGGTTATACCTCATATTACAAATGAAATAAAAAGAAGAATATACAGAGAAAATGATCCTAAAAAAACTGACATAGTAATCACAGAAATAGGCGGTACTATTGGGGATATAGAGTCGTTGCCATATATTGAAGCTATAAGACAGGTAAAAACAGAATTAGGTCAGGATAATGTTTTGTATGTACATGTTACATTGATACCTTTTATAAGTTCATCTGAAGAGATTAAAACAAAACCGACTCAGCATAGTGTAAAAGAGCTTATGCAAAGCGGTATTATACCTGATATTTTGGTTTGCAGAACAAATAAGCATTTAGAAGAATCTCATAAATCTAAAATAGCATTATTCTGTAACTTGCCTAAACAAAATGTATTTGAAAACTTTGACGAACCTAATATATATTCTGTACCATTGATGCTTGAGGCTCAGGGACTTTCTGATGTGGTATGTAAGCATTTCAAGTTGGAAACAGCTAAAATAGATTTATCTCATTGGACAGAATTGGTAACTAAGCAAAAAAATATAGCTATACAAAATGAAAAAGTGACTATTGCTGTAGTTGGAAAATATGTATCTATGAAAGATGCTTATATATCATTAATAGAGGCTTTAAATCATGGCGGAATATATAATGATATTAATGTTGATATAAAATGGATAAATGCTGAAGAATTAGAAGGTAAAGAAGATATATCTGCATATTTTAAAGATGTTAATGGTCTTATTATACCTGGCGGATTTGGTGAGAGGGGCTTAGAAGGTAAAATGAAGGCAATAAAGTATGCAAGAGAAAATAAAATGCCTTATTTTGGAATATGTTTAGGTATGCAGCTTATGAGTATAGAATATGCAAGAAATGTATTAAAGCTTGAAGATGCCAATACTATAGAAGTTAATGAAAACTGCAAAAATCCAATAATCACTATGATGGAAGAGCAAAAGAAAATCATGCTTAAAGGCGGCACTATGAGGCTTGGTGCTTTTGAATGCAATTTAAAAGAAGGTTCTTTAGCTCATAAACTCTATAACTCTACAACAATAAGTGAAAGACATAGACATAGATATGAGTTTAACAATAAATATATAGAGAAAATGGAAAAAGCAGGTTTTATGATTACAGGTAAAACAAAAGATGTAGATTTGGTTGAAATAGCAGAAATAAAAGACCATCCATTTATGATAGGAGTTCAGTTTCACCCAGAATTGAAATCAAGAATAACAAACCCGCATCCTATATTTGTTGGTTTTATAGAGGCTGCTAAAAAATTTAAAAACAAGTGATTTTTGATTTGAATTATAAATACTAACAATTTTTAAGTTTGTCAATTTTTTTATTGTTCTTTTTCCCGCAGCAAAAAGAACCAAAAAGTGCAAGTAAAGAATACAAAAAATCATGCTCATTTTAAAAAAATATAGAATAAAAAACTATATATTTTAACTAAAAATTAGCAAAGCTTTATTAAAAGCCAAAAACTTTAACGAAGTCCATCCCGTGTAAGGCGGGAAAAAGAACAATAAAAAATTATAAAATATAATTACTTATTTTTAAAATTATTCCATTTCTCTTTTATGCTATTAGAACTTAGCATTAATTCTCTAAGTTTTTCTCTGTCTTTACTTTGCAATGCTTTTTGAAAATCCTCTAATCTTTTTATATATTCTTCCAAAGATAAAGATAAATACTCTGAATTTCTTGAAAAAAGTTCGCTCCACATATTAGCATCTATTGTACCTACTCTTGTATGATCCCCCAAACTATTTCCTTCAAAACCAATCGAAGCTAAAAAATCTTTATGATTAACTATAGAGCATGCTATTATATGCATAAGCTGACTAGTGAATGCTATCATTTTATCATGTTCTTTTTCTGTTGATACAATTATATTTTTGCATCCTATATTTAAAGCCAAATCTTCTATTTTTTTTATGTCTTCTTTATTTGCATTATCATTAGCTATTATTATGGCATTAGAGTTTTTAAATAATAACTCGCTTGAATTATTATATCCTCCCTTTTCTTTGCCTGCCATAGTATGAAGTGATACATACTTTTTTGTTTTTACCGCATTAAATATATCAGTCTTAACCCCGCAGAAATCTGATAGTATTTTATCATCTGTTATAAGTGATGAATATTTATTTATAATATCCAAAGCTATAGAAGGCAAAGTGCATAACATAATAATATCTGCCCAAGAAAACATCTCTTCTATATTTGAATAATCAGAACTTGCTTTTTGTATATATTTATCTTTTAAAGCATTATCTATTGCTTCTTTATTAGTATCCAAAGCCCATATATTATAACCATTTAAAGCCTTAACTAAAGAGCCGCCCATTAAACCCAAACCAATAACAGCAATATTAATCATAAACAATTCTCCAAATATATTAAAAAATAATTATTTTTAATCTAAACTTCTAAAAAAATAGTGAAGCTTTTCAATATCATCTATACTAAAATAATCCTTATTAACTTTTATTTCTATATCATTTTCAATTAAATATTTAAATAATTTTTTTATTTTTTTAAAATAAGTCTTTTCTACCGCACTCTCGCCCTGCTCTAATTTAAAATCCATATTTACTTTATTGCATATATCGGATATAGAAAACTTATTACTCTCCGTTTTATTATAAACTTCAATAACTCTATTATAAAAAAACTTCAAATACTGCAAACTATATTCATCTAATAATAATTGATTAGTTTTATCATTATCTTTTGCTTTATACTTCTCTATTTGAAAAATCTTATTAGAAACACTTTTAAAAATATCTTTATCAGCATTAGTAATGGTTGTAATTATTGCGGTTATAGCTCCATACCGCTTTAGTCTCTCCATCACAACAGTATAATCAACATCTCTGCTTACAAATACTATTATATCTATATTCTTATAAAATACAAAATCTTCAAAAGCATCTATAGATGAAATCATATCGGACATATTTTTTTCTTTGTTTGTATGCACACAATGAATTATATCTATATGCAAATCTCTAAGTGATTTCCCATAAGATTTTATAGATTTACTGTCGCCATAAGCTTTTTTTATTGAATAATAAATATCTTTATCTTTTAAATTACTTTTATAAAATTTAATTATATCTTCAAGCAGTAACTTAAAATTAACATTAAAGTTTAAATGAGCAATATTTTCTAAATCTATATAAATACCAATTCTTTTCATAAATTATCCATAGTAGTATAATTTTATTCTATTTTATAAATTAATTTCAAAAAAAACAATACTTTGAAAATAATAACTGTTTAAAGTATATAAATTGTGCAGTATTATCTTAGATATAGCAGCAGTAGTTAGATGATAATATTTATTTTGATTTAAATGAATTTATTAATAATTTAAAATACATTTTTTATTGCATTATATTATTTAATTAATGTTTTTTATCATTTGTTTATGGTGATATTTATATTATAGACAATAAATATTTTGAAATAAAAAAGTATGCAGTATCTATGTCTCTTATATGATGAGTTTTAATATACACTATTGACGTATATCTATCTATAATATAATATTCATAAAAATAAAAGGAATGGTTTATGAAAAAAAATATCTTTATAATAATGTTATCTTTTATTTTATTAATAATAACATATTTATTTTTATATTCACAGCAATATGATACTAATTACTATAAAAATCTTTTTGATAAAATGTTTACAAATGAAGATGAATTAAAAGAAATGGCAAAAGACCCTCAAGGATATATAGACAATCTTCTTGAAAAAGCATTAAATAAAAAAATAGAACTTTATAAAAAATATAATGTTATAGAAATAGATACTTTAGAATATGAATATCAAAATACTGCAGAAGGTTATGGGGATTTAGAAGATGTTAAGAAGTTTGTACAGAAATATGATATAAATGGAGTATATGACGGCTATACTTTGCTTTATACTTATTCAGGATATAGAGGCAGCACCGATATAGTAGAGTTCTTACTTGAAAATAATGCTGATGTTTATAAAAAATCTATTAATGGTAAAACAGCCCTTTACAGTGCTGTAGATGATTATTCTTATGATGTTGCTGAAATTATTTTGAAACATTATAAAAACAATGATGATATAAATGATGAGTTTTTGTTAGCTGTTAATAAAGAAAATGAGCCTATGTTAAAAAGGCTATTAAAAAAGAAATTTTTATTCTTTGGAAATAAATTCAAAATGAATTTAGACAGAGGGCTTGAAATAGCACTTGATAAAGGTAATGAAGATATAGCAGCTACATTGGTGTTAAACGGAGCTAAAACTGATAATTTTTTATATTATTGTAAATGGGTATTTGGCAAATATTTAATTCTTATAGTTATTATGATTGTTTTACTTTCTTCTCTTATTTATGTATATAAAAGAAGATATATTCCTACTATTTATGAAGAGAGTTCAATGTTTATAACTTTTAAAGATAAAGTAAATAATATGTATATTTACTGTTATGCTTATTATGGCGGAGTAGTATCTGTAATGCGTGGTTTTTTGGGAAATATATTTATAAACAATGATAAGTTAAAAGGGTATTATAATATACTCAGTAATTTCATGGATAATTATATTGTTGTTTATGGTTTTAATGATAATAAAAAAAATGATAAAGAATATTTTAGCTGGTATGATTTTCTTATAGAAAGAAATGAAAAAGCTATTATAAAATTTGATTGTTCTCTTAATGATTTTTTTAATAGTGATAAAACAGAAATTAACTATAGTATGGAAATATCTGATTCTGAAATTATAAATGGAGTTTTTGAAGTAAATAGAAATCCTGATATTAATGCAGAATATTCTAAATTAATATTTAGTAAGTCTGCAAAACATAATCATTTTATAGGTATTCTTTCCTATTTATTTGACTTGTATCATTTCAATATAAAAAACAATGATAAAATCAATTCATATATAGATAATAAATCATATTTTGAGAAAAAAAACGAATTGAAAATAAATGTCGAAGAGATTTTAAAGAAACATGAGAGTATGCCATTTAATGATATTAAAACTAAATATTATGACAAACTAAAAGATTTTTATAATGCTGATAATATAGTTTATTTTGATGATAAAACAATATGCGTATACAAGAGATTTGCTAAGATAGAAGTTAATAATAATCTTACAGTAAATAATATATCACTCATAATTGATTTAGATAATGAGAAATTAATAACACCTTATTTTAAAGATTTTGTTAATAATGCTGATGAGATATTAAAAAGATATAATTTTTATAAGGATATAGATAACTTGATTTTTCTTATAACAGAAGCAGGTGTTATATTGATGAGAGAAAGCGGAGATAAAAAACTATTTATTGCTTTAGATGATATAAAGGAGAATATAAAGAAGGATCATTATTTATATTATTTGTTTAATCAATAAATTATTATTTACATAGTAAAAAATATTTTTATAATAAAAACTATATAGGGAGGTTATATAATGAAAAGTATTTTTAAATTTTTATTCTTTTTATTAATTTCAAGTTTTTTAGTAACTAATATTGCATGTTCTAAAAAAACAGAAAAAAACACAAATATACCTGAAGAGCTATACGGACAATATTTTATGTCATCTGATGAAACATATATGAAATCGCTTCTTATAATTGTAGGTTATAATGGTATAGAAATTAATTATCCTAATGATGAATCTACAATAGAAGTTGTAAAAAAGTGCATAGATGTTGTTATGGAAAGTGACAGAGCTATAAAAGGAGTTGTAGAAAATGATAGATTATCAAAAGTATCAGAAAATCATTATAAAACTATATCTACAAATGATGCTCACATGGAGTTTAAATTTACTAATGAAGGACTTGAAATGTTTGTTTATGAAGGAACACAGCAAGTTTCATCAATTAATTTGCGTAAATTAAAAAAATTATATTGAAGAATATATTAAAAAATTGTAATTAGATACAATAATGGATTTATATAAAAAATCATATTTTTTTATTCACTTTATTAGTTAGAGCTTTTTGTTTTTACCAATAATGTTTATTAATAACTATAAAAGATAAACATAACAACAAAAAATAATTTTTTAAGCTATAAACTCGTTTCTCATTTATAGCTTAAAACAATAGGAGTTTTTATGATGGAAAATATATTTGACTTTCTATTAAATCAAGATGACAATACTAAGTTTATTATAGGTTTAGTTTTTATTATTATCTTTTATATTATTTTTATGTATATAAAGAAGCGTTCAAAGGAATGGTATTCTAAAAATAAAATAATAGTAGATGGAAAAGATTTCTTTATGCTTAAAGATAAAGTAAATAATATATATATTAACTGCTACAGATATAAAGATGAGGCTTATGCAAAATGGTTTAACGATCACCATTCTAAAATGGAGGATATACTATCATTAAACAACAATTGGGCAGAAGATGAACGAAAAAGACAATTTGACAGTTTTGCAAATGAATATTTTGACAGTTTCCCAAGTCAAATATTTATAAATAACGGCGATGAATTAATTATTCATGAAACTAGTAAATTATACATAGATGAAATTGTGGTTTACCATGATTATGACAAAAAATATTTTAAGGATTTATATTACAGACAATACAAAATAGAAACCCCTTTTCAATATTATGAATTTAATCCAAATGATAAACCTAAATTTGAGGGCTGGTATTCAAAAGAAGATGTAAGAGACAAATTAGCAAGTATAACATTCAAAAAAGAATTAGATTATGAAAGAACATCTACAATTGAATATACAATGGATATTGAAAATAAAATAATAGAAGGAGTTTTTGAAGTTATTAGAAAGCCTGAAATAGAAGTAAAACAATTTTATGTTCCAATTGAACAGATGAGTTTTCCTGATAAATTATCTTACAAATATGAAGGTTTGGGAGTTGATGAAACAAAGAAAATGCTTACTAATTATTTATTTAATTTCAATTACCCTTTTATTAAAGGAAAAGAAAAAATAAATATGGCTATCAGCGGATCTTATAATTTTGATGAAAGATTCAAACAAGAAAAAGGAAAAGAACTTGAAGAGAAATTGAACCATAAAAATGCACTTTTTGATATATTCTGTCCTTTAGATTATATTGGTCTTATATATTATAGGAAATTTAAAGACTTTAGATGCCTTGATATATCATACTATGATGATGAAGTAATATGCATATACAAAAGAACTGTAGAAACAGATAAAGATACTAAAAAAGCTATTGTAAAGAATAATTCTCTTATATTTGAATTAGATAGTGAAAAAAGTATAAGTTCCTATTTAAAAGATTTCGTTACTGATAATAAAGAGTTGTTATCTAAATATGATATTTCTGATTATTTTTATGACAATATAGATAATTTAATATTTCTTTTAACAGATACAGGAATTATTGTAATGCCTGAATATTCTGATTTAGATATTAATTACTCTGCAGATGAATATGAAGAAATTGCAGAAAGAATATTTATACCTATAGATAATTTAAAAAATTATTTAAATGAAAGTCATTATTTATTTAATTTTTTTAATGGGAAATAATTGATTTGTAATGTATAAATATAGAATTTGATTTTGTTTTAATTATTATCTATACTATTAATAAGTAATTGTTTAAACGATTGTTAAGGAATAATTATGACAGTTAAAGAAGAATTAATAAATATTATAGACAATATGCCTGAAGAAAATTTAGCTAAAATTATTGACATGATAAAAGAACAGCAATATTTAGATGAAGCTATTAGTATGGAAGATAATGGAAAAGTTATAGTTAAAACTTTAGAGGAACTTGAAGAGCTTGAAAAATGAAAATAGTTTTTAATGAGAGAGCTTGGCAGGAATATATGTTTTGGGTGTCTAATGATAAAATGATTGTAAAAAAGATTAATGAACTTATTAAAGATATTATTAGAGATACATATTCTGGTATTGGTAAACCTGAAAAATTAAAATATGATAAAAAAGATTTATATTCCAGACGAATTAACTTGGAGCATAGATTAGTTTATCATATAGAAAATGATAATTTAATAATCACTTCTTGTAAATATCATTATAATTAAAGAATATCCTTTTTATAAAATCAGGAGAATATAGTTGAAAGATTACATTAAAAGTTTAGAAAAAGAATTTTCAGAAATAAGCAATGGATTTAAAGAAATAGAAAAGAAAGCTTTATATGATTTCAAATCTAATAATCATATTAAAGAATTAGCATATTTATCTTATAAATCGGATTCATATCAAGTAAGAATGTACTCAGTATTCTTATTTGGTTATTTATCCGAAGACAAAGAAATTCTTAATTTTATGAAAGATATAGTTTCAAAAGACAATAATTGGAGAGTTCAGGAAATATTGGCAAAGTCTTTTGATGAATATTGTAAAAGATTAGGATACGAAAAATCTATTATTGATGAATGGTTAAATGATAGTAATCCTAATACAAGACGTGCTGTAACTGAAGGTTTAAGAATATGGACAAACAAACCATATTTCAAAGAAAATCCTATTGAAGCAATTAAAAGATTATCAAATCTAAAGCAGGATAATAGTGAATATGTAAGAAAATCTGTAGGTAATGCTTTAAGAGATATAAGTAAAAAATATCCCAAATTAATTGAAACAGAATTAAATAATTGGAATTTAGAAATAAAAGAAATAAAACAAGTTTATAAATTAGCAAGTAAATTTATGAAATAAGTTTATAAATTAAATTTTGATTAAGTAAAAAGTTTAAGTAATAATAATTTATTAAGATTAAAAATATAACAAATGAGCCAAAGCAGCTGAGAAGTTTAGTTAGTATCTTACATTAATCTGAGGCGAGCATAACAACAATAGGAGATATTATGAAAAATTTAATAACTAAATTATTTATGGATAAAGATATAATAATTTTATTAGCAGTAGTGATTTTAGTAGCTATTGTCATAATAATTATTAATATACCTAAAAATAATGCTAAAAAAAATCCTGTAAGATTTTATAAAAATAATTTTTTTATGCTTAAAGATAAAGTAAACAATATATATGTTTATGTTTATGAGCATAGAACAAATGATAATTATAATGATTTATATTTGCCTAAAAGTGATGTTTTTTCATATATAGGAAGAATATATATAAATAATGATAATGGGTTTATTATAAATGATGTTTACTTTTCATCTGAGAGAATAGCAGTTAAAGATTATTATGATAAACCAATTTTAACAACTAAACACTCATTAGAGGGTAATAGAAGTTATAAATATGAGCCTGCAACTTTTGCTGAAATAAAATTCAAAACCAAATTAGATGATACCTCAAAATCACAAATTGAATATGTTATTGAGTTTAAGCCTTATGACAGTATTGCTTACTATGTTGGTGATAATATTAAAAAAACTTTAAGAGAGCCTGTAAAAATAGAAGGCGTTTTTGAAATTATAAGAGAAGATGAAGCAGAAATAATAAGGCTGCATAATGTAGAAATATTTAATTTGATTAATTATGAAGGTGTTTTATATATGTCTGAGAAAATATTCTCTGCTAATATATTTAATTTTGATTATCTTTTTATAAGTGGAAAAGAAAAAATAAATTCATATATTAATGGAGTTAGAGAGTTTTCAGAAGAGTTTTTGCAAGATAAAATAAAAGAAAATAAAGACATGGTTGAACTTTATGTGAAAGATTCTAAAAAAAGACATTGGAAATCATTAATGAACGAGAGTATCTTAAATTATATTGATAATTATGATGATTATTATAATGAACTTAAAGAGTTTAAAAGTTTTAATATATTATACTATGATGATAAAACAATATCTTTATATAAAAGAGCTTTAAAAGTAGAAGATTTAGAGCTTTCTGAAATAGATAATATGTTTATGACATTTGAGTTAGAGAGTCAAAAATTAATAAGCCCCTATCTTAAAGACTTAGTAAATGACAGTGAAGAAATATTAAAAAAATATAATGCTCCAAAAGATTTTTATTCTAATATGGATAATTTAATTTTTGGCATCACAGATTCATTTATTATAATAATGAAAGAAAAAGGATATGGAAAAATATTTATTGATAATAAGAATATAAAAGAGTATGTAAATAAAGAACATTATTTGTCTTATTTATTTAATTGAGCAATATAAAAAATATTATGTTGAATAATAAAAAAAATCTATTGTAAGTTATTTTAAAATAAATTATTATAATAAAATGAAGATAAAAAAAATAGCTATAATGCATCCTACTTTTGGATATAACGGCGGGGCAGAGAATGTAATACTTGCTACAGTTAAGCATTTGTATGAGAAGTATAATATTGAGTGTTGTATTTATACTTATAGATTAAGAGAAAATGTTCCAGATTATATAAAACAAATAAAAACTGAGATAACTTTAAATCCATTTATCTTTAGGAAAACTGCTAAATTTTTGGCATATCAATTAAAAGATTATGATGCAATATTGATTCATAATTTTCCAGCAACTATATTTTTTGGTTTGGCTTATAAATATGCTAAAAAGAACTCTATAAAACTTCCTAAAAGTTTTTGGTATTGTCATGAACCGAGTGTTAGACTTTATGGCGAAGATGATAAAAGTTATAAGGCTAAGCAGAAAACTTTAGATTTTGTGGCACGCTATACTATGAAGTTAGATAGGTTAGGTGTGAGTGTTATAGATTATATAATGGCTAATAGTGAGAGAACTTCAAATTCTGTAAGGCGTGTTTATAATAGAGACAGCAAAGTTATATATCCTTGTGTAACTGGTTTTGATGATATTATGAATATAAGAGAGGCAGAGCATTTTTTTTATGTGGGAAGATTAGAAAAAGTTAAGAATATAGAAAATGCTATAATTGCTTTTAAGAGTTTTTTAGAGAGAATTGATAATAAAGATTTGAAGTTTATAATAGCCGGAAAAGGCAGATATGAAGAGAAATTAAAAAAATTAGTTTACACTATTGGAATGGAGAGAAATATTATATTTGTTGGTTTTGTCAGTGATGAAGAGAAGAAGGATTTACTTAATAGAAGCTACTGTCTTGTTATGCCTGCTATCAATGAACCTTTTGGGCTTACTGTTATAGAGGCACTTTACTCTTCTTGTATTTCTATTATTTCAAAACATTCTGGTGTTTATGAGGCTGCCAAAGATTGCAGCATAAGCTGTGATATGAGCAGTGTTAATGATATATCTAATTCTATGTATGAAGTATATATTAATAATAACAACATAAAAAGAAAATTACTTTCTAACGACATTTTATCAATTTTTAGAGTGGAAAATTATTGTTCAAGTATCTTAGAGTATATTGAAAATAGCTTGTAATATTTTTTATATATATTATTATAGTTAAAAGTAATTATTTTTGTAATATAGTAATAATTAACTATTTTAAAAATCATGATTGGGGGATTTATGAAAGAATATAATTCTATAGCTAGTGCTTTTTTTGATACTGTAAAGGAAATGCCTCAAAGCCCTGCTTATAGATATAGAAACAATAATGGCGAAAAAGTAACTATAGTATATAAAAAATTATATGAAAAAATAAATGCTCTTGCTAAGGCATTTGATGCCAAAGGATTATCTGGTAAGCATGTTGCTATATTTTCAGAAAACCGCATAGAGTGGTTTATATGTGATATGGCACTTTTAGCTATAGGGTCAGCAGATGTTCCTAGGGGAAATGATTCTACATCAGAGGAATTAAATTATATAATAGAGCATAGTGATTCAATGGCTGTAATAGTGGAGAATCAGTATGTGTTAAATAAAATAGATAAATCTTCTAAAAAAATACCGCTTATAATTGTTTTAGATAATTCTATTCATGATCCAAAAAATAATATTTATTCATTTAGTAAGTTTTTGGAATTTGGAGAAGAGGCTTTAAATGGTGATGATGAGTTTGCTGTAAAAAAGGCTTCAAAACTTAATAATGACAATATAGCAACTATAATATATACATCAGGTACAACAGGAAAACCTAAAGGAGTAATTCTCACTCATGGTAATATTTTGCATAATGTGAGAGTGCTGCCTGATATAATAAAACTTCAAAGAGGAGAGAAACTTTTAACTGTTCTTCCTATATGGCATATCTATGAAAGAACAATTTCTTATGTTACAGCTATTTTTGGATGTTTTACAGCTATTACTAATAAGAGAGATTTGAAGAATGATTTTGTAGAGGAGAAGCCGGATATATTTATATCAGTGCCGGCAATTTGGGTTAATATATATAATGGAGTTATGAAAAATATAGATAAAAAGCCTTTTGCGGTAAAAATGATGATTAAATCTTTTATACAGGGCTCTGTTAGATATATAAGAAATTTAAGATATCAAAATAATATGGTTTATCTTCTTGGAGATGAAAAAAAGGAAAGCAAAAAGATAGAATATGATATATTGCCTTTAGACCCTATGAGTCATAAGATGGCACAAAATTTAGTTTATAAGAAAATAAAAGAACTCACGGGCGGCAGACTTCGCTTAACTATCTCAGGAGGCGGAGCTTTGCCTATGTATATAGAAGATTTTATAGAAGCTACTGGAATTAATTTGGTTGTTGGTTGGGGTATTACAGAAACTGCACCTGTAGTAACTCTAAGGTCTCCTTTTAAAAACTATAGAGGAACTTGCGGAGCACCTGTTCCAGAGGTACAAATAGAAGTAAGAGATAAAAATGGAAATATTTGTAAAGACGGAGAGATGGGAGTATGCTATATTAAAGGTCCTAATATTTTTAAAGAGTATTACAAAGATAAAGAACTAACTATACAGGCTAAAAAAGATGGCTTCTTTAATTCAGGAGATTTGGGAGCTTATACAAAACAAGGTGAAATAGTGCTTACAGGAAGGGCTAAAGAGACTATAGTTCTTTTAACAGGTGAAAATGTTGAGCCTCAGCCTATAGAAAATAAGGCTATGGAATCTAAATATATTTCTCAGATAATGCTTGTAGGTCAGGATAAGGCATCTACTGGTGCTATAGTTGTGATAGATAAAGAGAATGTTAAAGAGTTTTTGGATAAACATAAAATACATTACAATGAAGATGATATAGAAAGCTCTAAAGAGGTTGTTAAGCTTATTAAAAATGAATTAAATAGATTAGTTAATAGTAAAAATGGTTTTAGACCTTATGAAATTATCTCTAAACTTATTATAACAAGCAAGGACTTTACTATAGAAAATGGCTTACTTACTCAGTCATTAAAAATAAAAAGACATAAAATAATGGAAGCATATAGAGATCAAATAGAAGAGCTTTACAAAAAATAATATTTTAAAATAATATTTAAAATTAAAAAAGCGAAAGGTTAACTAATACCCTTCGCTTTTTTATTATAATACTTTTTAATTATTAGGATATATTAATTTATAGTCTTTTTTCTTTCCTGCCTCAACATAATCTTCGGGCACTACTTTCCAATTATTAAGCTTTTCAACAGTGATAGCACCATTTTGTTTTTCAAACCAATCTATAATATAATATCTCAAATCTTTATCTGTAGCTTTTAATACCAAATCCATATTTTGTAAAGTTTTTAAATCTATTCCCGCACCTTGTGATAAATGACCGCCGCCGCCGCTTCCTCTATAAGAGTTAATAGCAACTTTATACTCTTTATCTAATTCAAAAGACCTTCCGTCAGTAAAAGATTCTATTGTAACTTTTTGACCTTTAGGTTTAGTAACATCAACAGTATAATTAATTCCTCCAACACTTTCATAATTATATGTAGGTGTAACTGTATCATAAGAATTATATCTGTTATTAAATATTAATTCTCCATTTGCATCTTTCTTGAATGCTATTAAATGGTCATTAATATTAGTCATAGTATTAAACCATCTGTCATAAGAATATTCCATAATATCTTTTATTTGCTTTCCTGTTAATTTCATCACATAAAAGAAATTCTCATAAGGATAAAGGCTAAACATATCTCTCACCTCTACAACACCATTATTTAAAACAGCATCTTTACTTAAAGGAGCAGCAAAGCTAATATCAACGTCCTCGCCCAATTCTTCTTTAGCAATAGTAAACTCTAATTTGTGTATAAAACTTAAAAAATAACTATCTCCAAACATAGCCTCATCGGAAGTAAGTTTAGTATTCAAATTACCAATATCACGGCTTACCCAAGTTTGTATAGCATTTTTAGAAGAATCAAAATTATTTAAAAAGTCTTTATCTGCCTCATACTTTGAAACATCAATTAATTCACCTTTAAATTTAATATCCCAAGCATTATTAGTGTAAATCATGCTCACATCAATAGAAGGTATAAATCTTGCAGCATTAACTCCTCCAAATATAGGCACAACTTTACCGCTTGGACTTTTTACCTCTTTAGTTTTTTGTTTAGTAGCCTCATCATAACCCAAACCAGACCAGCCCTGATGGTCATGACCTACAAGTATAATATCAAAACCATCAACTTGCTCTGCCACTAACTGACTAGCATTTTCATTTTTGAAAGTTTCTTTATCTTCTGTATAATTGGCACCAGCATGGAAAAGCCCTATAACAATATCAGGATTCTCTTTTTCTTTTATAGTTTTCATCCATTTTTTTGCTGATTCAACCATATCTTCTACAGCCAATCCTTCATATAATACTTTTGGCAATTGTCTATCTATCGCAGGCTCTATTAAACCAAGTATTGCTATTTTTACTCCATTTTTTTCTACTATTGTATAAGGATTAAAATATGGATTTTTTGTTTTTTCATCTACCAAATTAGCACAGATTAAAGGAGCTTTTATTTCTTTAACTATTTTATCATAAACATTATGCCCAGCCTCAACATCATGATTGCCCACTCCAACAGCATCATAATTCATATAATTAAGCACTTCTGACCATATATGAGGCTCATTAGTGGCAACAAAGTTATAATAATAAACTGTAGGCTGCCCCTGAAGAGAATCTCCATTATCTAACAATAGTATAGTTTTACCTTCATCTTTTAATTTTTTTATATATGTATTTACCTGTGCCATAGAAGTATTTTCTTCTTCATCTGTAATAAAATTATAAGGAAAAATCATTCCATGTATATCTGTAGTTTCAACTATGGTAAAATTAATTTCACCTTCCGGGTAGATTCTTTTAGAATTATTAGAATTATTACAAGACAATAAAACCAATAATGAAATAATTGCAATTATAATATATTCTTTTTTCATTGAGAACTCCATAATTATTATTGTTATAATGTATAAGTATATTGAAAAAAAAGAATATATCTATTTTATTTTAAATAAATTTAATTATTTTGTAAAACCTTTGGTCTCGTCATAAAGCTCTATATATTTTTTTATGCCTTTTGCTGTGGCTTTTACCATTTTTAGCCTTGTCTCTTTATTTTTTAGAAACTTAGCATCATCGGCATTTGTGATAAAACCAACCTCTATAAGCGTAGACGGCATTATCGCACCTTTCAAAACATAAAATAATGCATTTTGAACAGGCTTAGTTCTCTTTGCTACACCAGACACTTTATGCACTTCATCTGTAATAGACTCTGCCAGCATTCTGCTTTCTTTTTGATACTGTTCTATTAACATATAGTTATGAGTAAGCTGCGATGAATAGTCTTCGTATTTAGCAGAATCTATTTTATCAAATTTCACCAAAGCACTGTTTTCAAACATAGATACAGCCCTCGCATATTCGCTTGATTCCTGAGCACTTACAAAATATGCCTCAAAACCCTTGGCACTAGAGCTTAATGAAGCATTGGCATGAACACTTATTAATAATGCATTGTTTGCTTTTTCTGTGTTTATTTTTGCTGCAGTATTTGCTATTTCAAAACGTTCTGCAAGAGTAGGGTAGGTGTCATTTGTTCTTGTTAATACTATCTTTACATTTGGAAGTATATTTTCTAATTCTTTTTTAAGCTCTAGAGAAAATGACAAAACTATATCTTTTTCATATACCTTTCCAACACCAATAGAACCGGGGTCTTTTCCGCCATGACCTGGGTCTATTATTATTGTTGTGATTCCTTTAGAATCAAATTTATTTTTTGCTGGGTTAAAAGCGTTTTTTAAATCTTCTGCTGTAATATTTAAATTGTTTAATTTTATTTTATCATTATTCTGAGAATATAAAAAACAAGTATTAAATAGAGCTAATACAAAAAATAATATTATTCTTCTTTTATTTCCTCTGAATAACCACAATCTTCCTTGATACAAACTTTAAACAATCCTTTGTTTTTAATATTCTTCTCTACCATAAGCCCATTACATTTAGGACAAGGCTCAAGCAAAGGTTTATCCCAGCTTACAAAATCGCATTTAGGATAATTGGAACAGCCATAAAACTCTCTTCCTCTCTTAGAACGCTTTAATGTAATGTCGCCTCCGCATTTAGGACAAATACCAAAAGATATACCCTTAGTATTCTTACATTCAGGGAATCCGGAACAAGCAATAAAATATCCGTATCTTCCTAAACGTTTAATCATCTTCTTACCGCATTTCTCACATACAAAATCAGTCTCTTCATTAAAGAAGTCTTTCATATTGTGAATATTTTCTGTGGCAGTTTTGAGCGTATCCAAAAAATGAGGATAGAACTCTTTTAATATATTATTCCATTCTACATTATCGTCTTCTATTTTATCAAGTTTACTTTCCATCTCGGCAGTAAAGTTAATATTTACAAGTTCTGGGAAATTTTCGCTTATAAGTTCATTAACAAGTTTTCCAAGCTCTGTAGGTACAAGCTGTTTACCTTTTCTCTGTACATAATGCCTTGATATAATTGTTTTTATTGTTGGGGCATAAGTAGAAGGTCTGCCTATACCTGATTCTTCAAGTATTTTTACTAATGAAGCATCTGTATATCTTGGAGGAGGTGTTGTAAAATGCTGCTGAGGATTATGCTCTACAAAATCGCATATTTCTCCATTTGACAAACTTGGCATTTTTGAAGCCTTTTCTTTATCTTCTTTGTCTATAGTAAGCACTTTCATAAATCCATCAAACTCTATTTTTGATGAAGAAACAGCAAACTCACAATCGCCTGCAACAATTACTGCTCTTGTATTTTTCATTTTTGCAGGAAGCATTTGAGAAGATACAAATCTCTCCCATATAAGTTTATAAAGTTTATACTGTTCAGGTTTTAAATATTCTTTAATGCTGTCTGGTGTTAAAAATACATTAGTAGGTCTTATAGCTTCGTGAGCATCTTGTGCATTCTTTTTTACAGAATAGTTTGGAGGCTCTGGAGGTAAATAATTACTTCCATATTCCTTTTGTATAAAATCTCTTGCCTGCTCTTGAGCCACTGGAGATATTCTCACACTATCAGTACGCATATATGTTATAAGTCCTGTAGCCTCTCCTGCTATAGATACTCCTTCATAGAGTGTTTGTGCTATTTGCATTGTCTTTGATGAGTTGTAGCCTAAAGATGTGCTTGCTGCCTGCTGCAATTTACTTGTAGTGTATGGAGCTGTTGGGTTTCTTAATCTGTCTTTTATCTCTATGCTTGATACTGTGTAAGTTTTATCTTTTAAATGCTCCATTATAGCATCAACATCTTCTTTGGTTTTTAAATCAGGCTTTTCACCTTTATATTTCTGAAGTTCTGCTAAAAACTCTTTATTTTTATGTTTTAAAAATACTCCGAAAGTCCAATATTCTACAGGCACAAATGTTTCTATTTCGTCTTCTCTGCTGCAGATTATAAGCAATGCAACATTCTGTACTCTTCCTGCAGAAAGTCCTCTTTTTATTTTCTCCCAAAGCAGAGGACTTAAATTATAACCGATAAGCCTGTCTAATACCCTTCTTGCTTTTTGGGCATTTACTTTTGCTATGTCTATATCTCTTGGCTTATCAATGGCTTCTTTAAGCGCATCTTTTGTAATCTCGTGAAAAACTATTCTCTTTATAGGTACAGCAGAGTTAATGCTTCTTATTTTGTTTCCTATATGCCAAGCTATGCTTTCCCCTTCTCTATCGTCATCGGCAGCAAGCAATACCTCTTCAGATTTCTTTGCCTCTTTTTTAAGCTCATTTAATATCTTAGCTCTTCCTCTTATTGTTATGTATTCAGGCTCAAAACCATTGTCTACATCTATAGCTAATCTGCTTCTCGGCAAGTCTATTAAATGCCCCATTGATGATAATACTACATAATCTGAACCTAAATATCTATTTATAGTTTTTGCCTTAGCAGGCGACTCAACTATTACTAACTTTTTCTTATTAGTTTTCTTTTCTTTAGTTTTTGCAGCCATTTTTTATATCCTTAAATTTTATTTCTCTATACTATAATATTTTCCAGATAATTGCTTTATAAAACCATTAATCTCTAACTGCATAAGCAAAGATGTTACACTCTGAACTTTCATATTGGTTTTTTCTATTATATCGTCTATGTGTATTTTTTCAACCTCGCTTATTATATCATAAATTATAGCTTCGTCATCTTGTAAATTAGGTTTTATAATACTCTCTTTTTTATTTTCTTTTTTATCTAATTTCTTTTCTTGCTTTAAAACCTTATTATTTTTTTTAATATCACTAATTTTATTAACTTCTGTATTTTTGTTAATATTTCCGCCTTCAAAATATTTAAGCTTCATTTTAACATAATTTTCATCATTAGAAAATATATCATCAAAATCTTCTAATATATCCAACACATTATATGCTATTTTAGCACCGTCTTTATAAAGCTTATGATTGCCGTAATACTCTTTTAGTTTCTCATTGTATGGAGCTATATAAACATCTCTGCCTTGATTGAGTGCAAAGTCTACTGTTATTAAAGCCCCCGATTTGCTGGACGCCTCAACCATAACAACAGCATAAGAAAGCCCTGATATTATCCTGTTTCTTCTTGGGAAGTTTGTTTTATCCGGCTTTCTTCCTACTTCAAACTCGCTAATTATAAGACCTCTTTCTATTAATTTATTATAAACCTTTAAATTCTCTGAAGGATAAACATTGTCTATTCCGCACCCTAAAACCGCTACAGTGTTAGCCCCAGAACTTATAGCACCAATATGTGCCTCTTTATCTATCCCCTTAGCCATACCAGATACTACAGAAATATTTAATGCCGACAACTTTGAAGATATATCAAAAGCATACTTATAGCTTTTATCTGTTGGAAACCTTGTGCCTACCACCGCTATAGAGTTTCTTCTTAACTTTTTTAAATCCCCTTTATAATAAAGTATATATGGGGGATTATCTATTTGCTTTAAATTAAACGGATATTCTTCGTCAAATAAACTTAATATGCCAATACCATAACTTTTTGATTTTTCTATTATGTCGTTGGCTTTGTCTAATATTTCATTTTTATTAAAATTGCCTATTTGCGATTTGAACTTTTTTTCTAACAGCAATTTTATATTTTCTTCTTTATCTTCAAAAATATTTTCTACAGAGTCATAATGATTAATAAGCTCTGATATTCTTTTATCGCCTACTTTGTCAATTTGGTTTAAGGCTATTAGATATATATTTTTATCACTATGCATTTTAACTTGTTCTCCGTAAGCCCGCTCTAATTCATTCGGCTTATTATTTGATTTATATTGTTTAAGGCTGTTTGCTTTATGTTGTTTTCTTTTGCTAAAGACACTATCTTTCTATAGGCTTCAATAGACTCTTTGCCGTTTCCTAAACTATACTGTATGCGTGCGAGTATGAATAAATAATCTATATTGTTAGGGTCTGTTTCTAAAGATTTATTTATTAAGCCTAATGCTTCTTTATAATAATTTTGCTGTATTCCTCTAAGCGATGACAGTGCTGCATAATAGTTGGGGTTATTGGGGTCTTTGTTTATTGCGAATTGTATATTGTTTTCTGCACGGGCTAAAAAGTTAGTTTTTTGTGTTTCATTGTCTGCACTCTCTGCGAGGTTTGCATATGATAATCCTAAACCATAACGCAAGTATGGGCTGTTGGGGAGAATTTTTAGAGCTTCTGTAAAATATTTTGCTGAGTAGGCATATTGTTTTTTTGCGAGGCTTCTTTCTGCTAACACTCTATATACTGCCCCTAACCTATCTTGAGCATAAATTTTTTGGTTTATTATATCGTTGTAGGTGTCTGTAACATCGAGAAGGGCTTTGTCATCATCTGCATTTTTACCTTTCTCATAGAGGTTGTATGCACGGTTTAGATTAAATCTATTTTTAAATACTTGATTACAAGACATCAAAAAAAAGCAGGAAAAAATAAGCAATGATATTTTAAAAAATTTTTTCATACTAAAAACCCTCACATAAGGAAATATACTATATTATATAAAAAAGTAAAGAATTAATTAGGAAAAGGGCTGTCAAAAAAAGCAAAAGATTTATAACTATGTTAATTTTTGTATGTTAACTAAAATCTACTTAATTATTTAATATTGTTTATGTAGAAAATAATATTCTATTAATTAAAATAATAATTAATTGCAAGTCATTAGCCTTCAATATGATACAAAATATAATCTAATTTATCGGCTGCTGCAGGCGATTACAGGCGTCTATACGATTTGATATTTTCATATAAAATTATGAAGATATTTACATAATTTCATATAAAAAAAATGTAAATTTTTACTTGACTTTTTTTTTTTTTTTTTTATCATAAATATATAGACGCTATAGAAATATTCATATCTCTTTAGCATTTGTAAATAATAGGCTGCTTAAATAAAATGCGGTTTCTTATTTTAATAAACAAAAAATTTTATAAGGAGTTTATATGAGCAAAAAGATTATTTATTTATTATCTTTAGTTATGGCTTTAAGCTTAGTATTTGCAGGCTGTAAGAAAAACAACACAACAGCCCCTACAGGCAACCCCCCTAATGAAGAAACAGAAGTAAAAAATAATACAGGCGGTTTAACAAAAACATGGGAAGACTTAAAAAAGTATGATACTAATGCTATGAACGACTATGCTGTTATTAGTGAAACAGGCGGCGACTATTATAGAAACCCTGTAATAGTTGCTTTAGGCGGAGCAAATGTTTTAATAGTAACTGAGAAAAGAATACAATATCCCGGTTCTGCTAACGACATAGGTGTAAACGGCGATAAGCCTGTAAGTATAATTTACTTATTAAGCAAGGACGGAGGCGACAACTTCGATGCCCCTAAGCCTGTTGCTGCAGACTCTCAGAGTAAAGACGATGCAGTTTCTGCTCCTGTAGTATATTATAAAAAAGGTAGTAATAAAGTTTATGTAATAGCTTCTGCTGGTTCAGGCATATCCCGCACAAGTCAAGATTATGCTAATAGAAATCCAAAATCAAAACTTAAATATTCTGTAGGAACAGTTACAGGCATTAATGCTCAAAATGCAATTCCAACAATAAAATGGAGTGAATGGAAAGAATTAAGTGTAAGTGGTAAAATAGATGATAATGTACAATTCGGCACACATTCTGGAAGAGGAATATTTAAAGATGATAATACTACTATGATTCTTCCTATAATTACAGCAGAACAAGGCAGAAACGGTGCTGCTAAAGAGATGATGGGTGCACGTTTCTATGAAGTTACTGAATCTGGAGACACTCTTACTCTTGGTCAAAAAATAGGTCAAGACGTTTCTTTTAAAGCAGGAACTCCTAATTTTAGCGTATACAAAGAAGCAAAAGCTGTAGAATATGCTAATGGTAAAGTAACTTATTTAGCAGTTCCAAATCCTGAAGGCGGTAATGGAAAAATAGGTAAAGGTGATAGTAGTGCTAATAACAATGTTAATGCTACAGTAATAGCGGGTTCTGAAGGTTCTTTCGGTTTCTTGAAATTAGATAAAGGTTGGTATGGTTCTGCTCAGTATGATCCTGCTAATTATAAAAATGATAGTACTGGTAGTGGTCAAGATGAAATATTATTCTCACATGTAATAACTCCAGCTGGAGAAAACCATATGCGTTTACTTGATGCTCAGCAATATCAGCCTCAAAATAAATCATTTAAAATAGCTATAACTGGTAAAAGCTCTTCTATAGATGTTTTAGATGACGGTACTATAATTGTAGCTGCTGAAAAAGAAAGAAATTACAATGCTGATGGTTTAAAGTTTAATATATTCTTTAGCAGATATACTCAAAGTTATTTATCTAGTCAGTTAGAATAATTTGAGAGAAAAATAATTGAATAGATACAAGGAATATATTTGATAGTTTCAAGTAAGTATATTCCTTGTTGTTTTTAATTAGGAAAAGATAAATGAAAAAAATTACTTGTTTAATAGTTTTATTATTTACCCTAAACAGCTGCGGTACTGATTATTTTTATTCAAGCTTTACTATCCGCAGAGAGTTATTATGGTTTACATCTTTAGCAGACCAAGAAACTCTTGATACCCATGCTCAAATGGTTGGGTATACCCCTACACTTAATCGTTTTTCTTCTCCTTCTATAATAGCAACACCGGCTAATTATTTGGTGGCAATATATGAAAATAGAAATATCAGCGGTTCAGATTTAGATATTTACGGAATAAACGGGAATAAAAAAGTGGAGGTAACAGCAAGAATATCTAAAAACTCTTCAAATTTTGACAATACAGTTACTGTCGGGAACATAAAAAATCTTAATCCGTCATCAGCACATGGCTCTCCTGTGTCATTTTTAACTAAAGAGGGGGATATTGTTGTGTTGTCTACAGCTGGTGTAGGATTTGCAAAAGATGGTGTAGCAACTGAAAAAACTAAAATAGCTGTGAGCATCAGCACTGATAACGGCTATAATTGGACTGATTGGAAAGATTTAGATGAAACAGTATTTGAATCCCTTAAAGCTTATAATAGATTTTATACAACACCAGGCAACGGCAAAACATTGAGAAACGGCACTTTAGTTTGTATGATAGATTATAAAACAAATTATGAAGAAAAGGCACGAGGAGCTGCTATACTCTATTCTGCAGATAACGGAAAAACTTGGAAAATAGGAGGAACATTAACATATAACGGGAATACGCATAGATTTGCTAAAATTATAGCAGAGAGAACAGACGGCAAATTATTAATAGCTGCGGTGTCATATACTGGTACAAATGATATAGCTACATATAATAATACAGGCAGCATAGCTTGGTATTTGGCAGATGATTTAAATAGTCCTATAAATACTTTTAATGTAACAGGTCCTGAAATAATTGATGCTAATTTAGTCGTAGTAAAAGTATTTGAAAGAAATAGCGGGGGTGTGATATCCGGCGATAGAATAAAATATGCTTATAAAGGCAGGGCTTATGACGGTATTCTTTTAGCTCATTCTTATCCTGAGCGTAAATTTCAGCATCAAAGCGGACAGCAGACAGTATCTAATGTTACAGCCATATCTATAAGCGGTGATGACGGTAAAACTTGGACTATGATTACAAATGTTGTTGGAAAAGATGAGTCTACTAATCAAGCTGCTTTTAGGCACAGCGGTTTAGCGGTATTTAAAGACGGCAGCATCGGCTTAGCCTATGAAGAGGGTATTGGTCCTTCTATAAATGATAGACAGGGATTTATACCGTATTATAGGAGATTTGGTTTATCTGCAATATCAGACGGTAAATACAGATATGAAGGGTTATGATTAATAATAAAAGTTTGGTATTATAAGCTTTCTTTTTTGTTTTTAACAAGGTCATCAAAAAAGCAGGAAAAAATAAGCAATGATATTTTAAAAATTTTTTTCATACTAAAAACCCTCATATAAGGAAATATACTATATTATATAAAAAAGTAAAGAATTAATTAGAAAAAGGGTTGCCAAAAAAAGTAAAGGATTTATAATTATGTTAAACTTTATATGTTAACTTAAAGCATTGCCTATACTGTTTAGGTAAATGAAATTATTAGTCTATATATGTAAATTTCAATTTTTATTCTATTTTATCCGAAATTTAAATAAATAATTTGTAAATTTTGCTTGACTTTATATTTTATTTTAATATATTTTAAATATAGAAAGGGCGGGTATAAAGTTCTTTCTATAATATGTTTTATTGGAAATAATAAATTGCTAAAAAAACTTTGTTAGAAGAAAAGTTAAAGGCAGTTTTTTATTTTAGATAACTAAACAAAAAATTTTTATATAAGGAGATATTATGAGCAAAAAGATTATTTATTTATTATCTTTACTTATGGCTTTGAGCCTAGTGTTCGCAAGCTGTAAGAAAAATTCCGTAACCGACGCTCTTGGTGGATTTACACCTGACAAGGTTCCAGAGATCAACAACACTGACAATACAGGATCAGATGGGCTTTTTACTAACTATACTGATTTAACTCATACCGAGCCTATTGCCAAAAAAGAGATAACTCGAGGTAACGGTACAGACTATGTTCGTAACCCTGTTGTTGTAAACCTTGGAAAAGGTAACTTAGTTGTATTTGCAGAGTTCAGATATAAAAGACCTGGTGCTGCTAACGACGTAGGTATAGATGGTGCTGGAGTTGTAGATATAGTTTATTATACAAGTAAAGACAGCGGTAAAAACTGGGTTACAAGAGAAAAATATGTAAATCAAGGGGGTATGCAAACAACAACTGTAGATGCTTCTCATGGTGCACCTGTAGTATTTTATAAAAGTGGTAATGGTTCTGATGGTAAAATAGTTGTAGTAGCTACTTCTGGTACAGGTATAGGTAGAGATGATACTCCTGTTGATCAGAGAGGGCCATCAAAAGTAGATTACATAGTAGGTACAGTTAAAGTTAGTAGCGGATCTGATCCTGTAATTACTTGGAGTGATGGTTGGAAAGAAATTACAGGTATAAAAGATAAATTAGTAGGCACTAAATTTGCTACTGCACAAATATCACCTACACAATATGCAACACACTCTGCAAGAGG
This sequence comes from uncultured Brachyspira sp., assembly GCF_934747485.1. Lineage (GTDB taxonomy): Bacteria > Spirochaetota > Brachyspiria > Brachyspirales > Brachyspiraceae > Brachyspira. Next base: position 27,773 of record NZ_CAKVGN010000028.1, read on the forward strand.
TGTAGTAGGTACTGATAGTAAACTTTATCTTCCTGTTACTATAGCTTATCAAGGTACTAGTGATAACTGGAATAATACTTACGAATTAATGGGACATGTATTAGTTGTTGGAAATAGTATTGATAATCTTACTCAATGGGATGTAACTGGTGATACTGTAGTTTATCCTGATAACGGTAAGTTTACACAATATAAAGAAGCTCGTGCTACATCTAAAGAAAAATATATAGTTGTTCCAAGCCCTTCTTATGGACATAGTATAATGGGTAAAGGTCAGTTAGGCAATGGTTCAGCTTCAGATAATGGTGTAACAGCTTCTGAAGGTTCTGCTGGTTATGTTTTAGTTCCTAAATGGTTTGGTGGTTCTGACTATAAAATTGATAACTCTAGTGGTAGTATAACAATATCTAAAGTTTCACAAGATCCTGAAGAAAATAAAGTTGGTATATTAACACATGTTCAGCAGCAAGATAAAAACATGCATATGTATGTTGTAAATGCAGATGGTGAAAGTAAGAAAAATAATGGAAGCTACAAGATTGTTGATAATGGTAAATCTTCTTCTATAGATGTATTAGAAGATGGTACTATAATAACAGCTGCAGAAGAGGGTCTTGCTGGTGCTAACCGTAACTATTATATAGTATTTAGTAGATACTCACAAAAATTCATTAATGATCAAACAACTATTGCTGGTAATTAATTAGTGAATTAAGATAAAGAAACAAAGGGGAGATGAAAATATCTCCCCTTGTTTTTTGAAAAATAAAAACTTGATTTTAATTAGAGGTGTTGTATAATTACATATGTCTTTTAGGAGATAATTTTTATGAAAAAAAGATATATATTATTTTTAGTGCTCTTATTTGCATTATTAGGATGCGGAACAGATTATATTCTTTCAAGTTTTTATTTAAGAAAAGATTTTGATTGGCTTAAGCCGGCATCAGAACAAGCTAATTTAAATGATGAGCAATTTGTGATGAGCGGCTATGACTTTAATAAAAATAATTCTCCTGTGATTCTGGCAACTAAAGATAATTACATGCTAATAATCTATGAATATAGAGGAAGTGCTAATAACAGTCTTATAGGTGTAAATGGAAGTCAAACAGTAAATATAAGCATAGCTATTTCAAAAAATGCTTATAGTTTTACTGTAGATAATAGAATAGTTGGAGATGAAGGATTGAGCCCAACAAAGTCGCATGGTGCTCCAGTAGTCTTTCTTAATACTGATAATAGTATAGTTGTATTGTCTACAACAGGTAATCCTGGATATGGTACTGGCGGAACTGCTGATGATATTACAAAATTATCTTATAGTATTAGTACAAATAATGGTTATGCATGGACAGATTGGGTAGATATAGATACAAATGTTTTTAAACCTTTAATAGATAAAGGCTATAAGAGATTTTATACAAATCCCGGTAATGGTTTAACTTTGAAAAATGGTGCTTTAGTTTGTATGGTAGATTATAAATCTGTAGTCAGCAGTAAATCTCAAGGAGCGGCAATAATATACTCTGTAAATGGAGGTAAAGATTGGCAATTAGGTGCAACTATGGAATATATTGGTTCTGCTTCTGGAAAAAGATTTGCAAGAGTAGTAGCTGAAAGACAAGACGGAAGTTTGTTGATTGCTGCTGTGCATGATACTAGTAGCGGTTCTGATGAATTTAATAATAATGGTCCATTATATTGGGCTTTTTTGCCTAATTTACAAAATGGCGGGGTAATTAGAGATTTGCAAGTATCAGGTCTTCCTAATAATAGCGGAGGAAGCGTTTCTGTAGATAGAATACAATTTACGCATAATAATCAATTATTTAATGGTCTTGTGATAGCCCATACAACCCCAGATAGAATTTATAATCACCCATCTCTTGGTCCGCAAAAAGTAAAAAATGCTCTTACTATATCAATAAGTAAAGACGAAGGAACTAATTGGACTTTAATAAAAAATGATTTTGGAGTTCCTGCTAACAAAACTACATTTAGGCAGTCTTTGAAAGTGTTAAAAGATGGAAGCATTACTGTTGTTAATGAGGAACCAAATGCTTTATCTATAACTTCAACTTTAGGTTATGATATAATATATAGAAGATTTGGATTAGCTGCAATATCTGGCGGAGAATATTCTTACGAAGGTTTATAATCTGTAATAATTAGATAATAATAAAAGAGGGCGTTAATGCTCTCTTTTTTTTATTTTAAATTTTATATTATTAAATTATTTACTAAAAATTAATTTTATTGTATAATGACTGCAACAAATTTTTTAAGGAGTATAATTAATGAGGCTTGAAGATTTAAAACATGAAAAGCTTAAAGCTTGGATAAAAGAAATAGCTGATATGTGCGGACCTAAAGATATATATGTTTGCGATGGAAGTAAAGAAGAATATGATAGATGTATGCAAGGGCTTGTTGATTTAGGTTTGGCTCATCCATTAACAAAAAGACCGCATAGCCATTCATTTAGAAGCGACCCTTCTGATGTGGCTCGTGTTGAGGACAGAACTTTTATTAGTTATCCTAACAAAGAAGATGCAGGTCCTACTAATCACTGGATGTCTCCAGACGAATTAAAAACTACTATGAAAGGATTATATAAAGGTTCAATGAAAAACAGAACTATGTATGTTATTCCTTTCTCTATGGGGCCTGTCGGTTCTCCTATAGCTAAAATTGGTGTTGAGCTTACTGACAGTGCTTATGTTGTATGTAACATGCATATAATGACAAGAGTCGGAACTAAAGTATTAGATGTATTAGGTTCTGATGGTGAGTTTATACCTTGTTTACACTCTGTAGGTGCTCCTCTTGCTGACGGTCAAAAAGACACTAAATGGCCTTGTGCACCAATAGAGAAAAAATACATCTCTCACTTCCCTGATGAAAACTTAATATGGTCTTATGGTTCTGGTTACGGCGGAAACGCTTTACTTGGTAAAAAATGTTTTGCTTTACGTATCGCTTCTGCTATGGCTAGAAGAGAAGGTTGGATGGCAGAACATATGCTTATCTTACGCCTAACTAATCCTGAAGGTAAAAGATTCCACATTGCAGCAGCTTTCCCAAGTGCTTGCGGTAAAACTAACCTTGCTATGTTACAGCCTACAATTCCAGGTTGGAAATGCGAGACTATAGGTGATGATATTGCTTGGATGAAAATTAATCCTGAAGACGGCAGACTTTATGCTATTAACCCAGAAGCTGGTTTCTTTGGTGTAGCTCCCGGTACTTCTTATGATTCTAACCCTATGGCTATGGATTCAATAAAAGAAAACACAATATTTACTAACTGTGTAGAAACAGATGACGGCGATGTATGGTGGGAAGGTATGGGACCTGCTCCTAAACATGGTAAAGACTGGAAAGGCAATGACTGGACTCCAGAAAGCGGCGAGAAAGGTGCTCACCCTAATGCAAGATTTACTGCTCCTGCTAGACAATGTCCTGTTATATGTAAAGACTGGGAAGACCCTAAAGGTGTACCTATAGATATATTTATCTTCGGCGGAAGAAGAGCTTCTGTTATGCCATTAGTACATGAATCTTACAGCTGGGATCATGGTGTATTTATGGGTTCTACTGCTGCAAGTGAAACTACTGCTGCTAATATTGGCGCTGCCGGTCAGTTAAGATTTGACCCATTTGCTATGCTTCCGTTTGCTGGATACAATATGGGTGACTATATGAACCACTGGCTTGAAATGGGAGATAAATTAGGCGATAAAGCTCCTAAAATCTTCTATGTAAACTGGTTTAGAAAAGATGCTGACGGTAAATGGTTATGGCCTGGATTTGGTGATAACTCAAGAGTATTAAAATGGATGTGTGAAAGAGTTGAAGGTAAAATTGATGCTGTTGACACTCCTATAGGTAAAATGCCTAAAGACGGAGATTTAGACCTTAAAGGTTTAGACATTCCTGAAGCTGATTTCAAAGAGCTTATGAGAGTAGATGTTGAGGCTTGGAAAGATCAGGCTAATCAGATTGAAGCTCATTATGCTAAATTTGGTTCAAGACTTCCAGCTAGACTTAAAAAACAATTAGAAGAATTAAGAGCTAGATTAAGCAAATAATTTAGTTTTTCTTAAATAATATTTAAGCCAATAGTTTAATTAAGACATTAAGCTATTGGCTTTTTTAGTATATATAACAAATAGATTTTATCAAATTTTTAACCTTTTTATTTGTGGGGACTATCCCACTGCGAAGCATGCCCTTAAAGGTACACGCCTCAGTTCTTTTATTGGTATAAAAGAACCTTATATCCTTCGGATACGCTTCGCGAAGAACTGCATTTTATTCAATCAACCTTTAGGTGTAAACAAAAAATATTATTTTAGGATTTATAGATATTTATACATATAAAATAAAAACATTTGCACTTTTCGCGAAGTGTACCCATAGAGTAAAAACTTTGACGAAGTCCGCACAGCGAAGGCGGGAAAAAGTTGAATAAAACAAAGATTACATGACAAAATATAGTTGAATTAATTTACTTATTAAATTCATCTGATATACTGTTAATTATATCTATTATTTTTGCAGCCATATTTTCAGGAGTTTTTACTTCTACCAACTTTAATTCATTATTGATACCGAAATAATATCCGTCTTCTCCGTCATGCCAAGCTCCATCGCAGTGATTTTGTAATATTTTATACATTTTATCATTATCTTTATCTTCACAATAATAATATATGCCTACATCTTCTCTTATTCTCTTTTTATCAGCAAACGAATATTTTATATATAAATGAAAATATTGGCAGTTACAAATATCGTTAAATCTAATATGATATGTATTTTCATTATCAGTAGCAGTTTCTATATTTGTATATTTTTCTTTTAATTTATCTACGAGCTGTTTGTAGAAATCTAATTTTTTATTATATATTTCTTCACTTACAGCATCGAATAAAATTGCATATTCATTTATTTTATTTAAATCCATTTCTTCTTTAAAATCTTTATTTTTTTCCAAATGATTTTTTATAATTTCTTTTGACATATTTTTCTCCATATTAATATTGCTTATAAAATATTCATTGTCTCTAATCTGTATTAAAGCTGAATATAATGACTGATATTTTTTATCTGTTAAAGCTGGAAATTTTTCTATTATATTATTATTTATAAAATCGCCTATATCTTCATGAGATAAACATATAAGTCTATTTTCTTTTAAAAGTTCTTCTTTTACTGTGCTTTCCAAAGATTTTTCAGAAGGTTCTTTTCCGTCTCTTGTTAAATATATTATGAATGTATTTCCTTGATTTTCTGACAATTCTCTATAATATCTTTCTAATTGAGCTTTTTGGTTATCAGCATTGATTTTGTTTTCTATGATTAATTGGAAAGAGGCATTTTTTATAAATAAATCAAGTCTTCCGCTTGATATTACATATTCATTAAATACCGATATTTGCGTATTATCTATATTACTAATATATTTTTCAGCAAATTTTCTTGCTATGTTTAAATCCTCATTATTAATTTTGGCATTGAATTTAAATAGATTAAATAATAATATACTGTTATTTACCTCATCAAAACTTTCTTTTATAGAATTTATAATATTAATTTCAGGACTTATTTTTTCTTTAATTTCATCAAAAATACTTTGCTTTTCATTTAAAACAAAGTCTAATAAATTTTCTGCTATCATTTATCACACTCCTTTTATTTAAGTATATAAATTTAGGGGCTGTCCTAGATAACTTAAATTTGTTAAAATTTAAGTATGAAACGCAGTAAATTAAGTAAAGATAAACAATTA
>NZ_CAKVGN010000029.1 GCF_934747485.1 uncultured Brachyspira sp.
AATTATGATACACCTATGCTATACTTTAAGAAATTAAGGAATTCCTAACTGCAATATGTCTGGCTCCTGTGCAAATATCAAAATATCATACTTTTTTATTAATCATGATATGCTTGATATTATGTCGTTAATTTCCCTTGCTACATGAGAATCTGCTTTAAGCTCTTCTTTAATTTTTTCTCTCGCATGTATGATAGAAGCATGGTCTCTATTAAACTCCAAGCCTATTTCTGTAACAGATTTCTTAGAATATTCACAAGCTAAGTATACAGCAACATGTCTTACTTTAGCTATAAATTTAGTTCTATCTTTACTATCAAAAGCATTCATCTCTATGCCGTAATAATCTGCAACCATTTTTTTTATTTCTTTTATAGTAGCATTTTTTAATTTCGGTTTATTAGTGAAATAATCTTTGAAAATATTTAACTTATCACACTCTTCAACATTAGGAGTTATTTTCATTAAATCTCTTATAGACAAATAAGCCCTTATAGCTCCCTCAATCTTTCTAACATCGGTTGTAATATTTTCTGCCATATATTTAATTACTTCTTCATCAATGTTTGTATTTAAGTCAATTAGTTTTCTCTCTATTATGGCAAGTCTTGTTTCATACTGCGGAGGCTCAATAGATAATATCAAACTTTTTTCAAATCTGTTTTTTAATCTTGCCTCTATGTTTCTAAGTTCCTTCGGAGGCTTATCACTTACAAATACCATCTGCTTGCATGCATTATCTAAAGCTTGAAATATTTCAAACAACTCTTTAGAAGTCTCCTGAGCACTTTCTAACAATTGCAAATCATCAAGTAAAAACATGTCTAAAGATTTATATTTCTTTTTAAAATTATCAGGTCTTTTAGTTTGAAGTCCATATATATATTCATCTCTAAAACCGCTTCCGTCTATATAATGAACTTTTGCATCCGGATTGTTTTCTAAATAATAATTACCTATAGCCTGAAGTAAATGAGTCTTACCTATACCAACACTTCCATATATATAAAGCGGATTGTATTCTCTGCCGGGTTTTTCAGCAACCAATTTAGCAGCAGCAAAAACAAATTTATTATTGCTTCCCTCTATAAAATTGTCAAACTTGAAATACTCATTTAAATTAGACTTATATTTATTTTTAGTATTATCTTCTGCTACAGTTATTTCTGAAGCATTATCACTAATACTCTCTTCTTCATTATCATTGACAATATTTACATCAACTAATACTTGAACATTGATATCATGCGAACACTTATCTTTTAAATAGATTTCTATACGCTCTAAAAAATCTTTCTTTATATGATTAGCCGCAAAATCCCCAGAACAAATAATACTTACATTATGCTCATCATCAACCCTAAGAACACTGCCCTTAAGTAAAGCAACCCCAGCATATTCTCCATTTTCTGAGATTATCTCCAAAAACTCATTAAAATATTCTTTTATCTTTTCCATTTATCTATCTTTAAAAAATTAATTGTTCTTTTATCGGTATCAAATTATTATAAACTTTAATTGAAATAAATTATAATATAATAACATATAAAATATAAACCAAAACAAATAAAGAAATAAAGCCTAAGCCATATAATAAAAACTTTAAAACATTAAAATGAGATAACATTCTATATATTTGCTCTTCTTTACTATTTTCTTGATAAAAGTTTGGAGTTATATAATTATCCTTTTGAGGATTAAATACCTTAACCCTAATAGGCTGTGTTTCCTCTATAATAACACAATGCTCATCACTTAAAGCAAGTGATATCTTCGTAGAATTCTCATTAACTGTTTTATCTATAACCTCGCCTACAACCAAATATTTATTATTATTTTTTTTGGAATTAACATCTAAATATGTCATGCTTGGATAGAAAGAAGTATAATCCACTTTTACTATAATCTTATCGCCTATTTTTATATCTGCTATAGCCCTGCCAAGAATAGGAGCTACAACAAAATCTCCATCTACTATTTTATATTTTGATGTAATACTCTCTTCATTATTTGCTTCATCTTTATTTGAATCTAAATTATATTGACTTATATCTATACTGCTGCCTTCAAACTCTCTTTTAAAATCTTGCAAAAATTCAGTAACTTTATCAATATCAAGACCCTTATAGTTTACATCATATATTCCTATATTATAATCCATAGAAACATTTAAAGTATCTGAAAATATATCTATTATAGAAATAATGTCATCATTAATAGCAGCCATAGTTGTATGAACTACATTTGTTCTATTAGAAAAAATAGTATCCAAATCGCTGTTTAATTTATCTAAAGCTATATTTACTTTATAATTTAGATTATTATAAACTTCTATATATTTATAAAGCTCTAAATAATTATCATATTTATTTAATACTTCAAACAATTCATAGTTATCTGAAACTAAAACAGCTTTATTAATAAGATTAATTGTTAGTTTATCTATAAAAAATACGAAATATATATACTGATTCAAATCCGGATATTCTGCTATAAATCTTACGGCAAGAACTTCTGTTTCATCTAACACTAAATTATTATCTGATATTAAATTATTCTCTGACATAATACCCCATTTTATATAGTAGTATTTATTTTATACCTTAAAGAGTATTATATCATTAATAAACCAATACTCAAGTATAATACTATATAGTATATTAATATTTTCGGTAAAATAAAGTTTATATTATAATTTATACAAATATTATTATAGAAGATATTAAAAAATATTTATAACTTTATAAAAAAATCACAAATAAAAACTATAAAAAATAATTTAAGCTATGATACTTTACAATTTTAACTCTTTTTAGTATAATCTTAAATAAGGATAATATTATGTTTACTTATTTTGTAATCAAACGAATACTAAAAGGCATAATCATGTTTGTCATACTTATGTTTATGTCTTCTGCTATATTTAATACTGTAAGCGAAAAAACTCTAAAAGCTCAGATTGAAGAAAATATTAATGCCGAAGTACGCGGACTTAGCAATATGCGTACAGAAGATGTTGCTAATTTTATTAAAGAGAGAAGAGCCTACTATTATGATATATATTGGCTCAACAGAAGCATTGGGGAGAGAATATTTATAAGAGCAATTAACACTATCACCTTTCAATTCGGCAAATCTACTATAATGATGGATTCTAACGGCAACAGAGACGTTATAAAAATAATAGGAGAAGCATTGCCGCGTTCTATAATACTTTTTACAACAGCATCAATAATACAAATGATAATAGGCTTAATAATAGGACTTGTAAAGGCAAGAAAAGCAGGAAAACTATTCGACAGAACAACAAGTATTATCACTATGATAGTTTATGGCATGCCTACTTGGTGGCTTTCTATGATACTTATAATGATATTTGTTTATAAGTTTAATTTGTTTCCATCGGGAGGAGTTCATTCCATACCAACACCTGAAGGCATAATGTATTATTTGGATATGTTATGGCATATGGCTTTACCTATGCTCACATTAACATTAATAGGCTTTTGGGGACTTTCTTTTGTTGTGAGAAATATAGTGTTATCCACTCTTCAGGAAGATTATATAATGGCGGCTCGTGCGAGAGGAATATCAGAAAAATCTGTTCTTTTAGGGCATACTTTAAGAAGCTCAGCTCCTCCAATAGTTACAATAACTTTGTTAGGACTGCTCGGTTCTATTGCCGGCTCTATCATATTTGAAGGAATATTCTCTTGGCCGGGTTTAGGCAATCTTTATTGGATATCTGTTCAGCAAAATGATATACCTGTATTAATGGGAAATTTAGCTATTACTACTGCTCTTTATCAATTTGGTTTGGTTGTGCTTGATATATCTTACGGATTTTTAGACCCAAGAATAAAAGTTGGAGGCAAGATGTAATGAGTAATAATAATGTTAATAAAAAACTTGCTCCTCTAATAGAATTTTTTAATGAGTTTAAAAAAGATAAAACAGGAGTTGTAGGTTTATGCATACTTCTTTTGGCAATATTTGTTTCACTGTTTGAGCCATTAATACTCACATACAAAGAAGCACCAAAACGCTGGAGAGACATCACCTATTGGCAGGATAACCCAGCTTCAGCTCCTCCAGAGTGGCTTAATTTCTTCAGCAGAGAAAAATCAGCAATTACAACAGATATAAAACCTATAAGCGTAGAAACTAATTATATAGAAAATCAAGTAGTATATAAAGCAGTATTTGAATATGATTATAAATTCGATAAATCTCCAGTTGATTTAATTTTTCATGCTAATGTAGATAACTCTTCCGTATTAGTGTGGAATGTAACAAGACCAGACGGCGTTGTAATCACACTTTCAGACAGTTTACATAATACAAAAGGAGACTTAAGAATATCTGCATTTAATGATTCAAAAAATAGAATATTTAGGTTTTACAGAGAGTCGGTTCCGAGAATGCTTGCAAGACAAATAGACACCCTCACAACCAACCCAATGAAAATACTTTTTAATACAAAAAAAGATGATATGGCAAAAAATTTCTTAGCATTAAAAGGCGTTTATAAATTTGAAATAACTGCTAATTTTTCTGACGCTAATTCAAGTTTTGAAAATCCTTATATGGTGTTGGTAGGCTCAATGTCTGGGATAATGGGCACTGACAATATGAAGCGAGATATATTTTCTGGTTTAATATCAGGGCTTAAATGGGCATTATTTATAGGCATAGCTACGAGTTTTATATCGGTTATAATTGGCGTGATGTATGGAATAGTGTCTGCATATTTCGGAGGGTTTGTTGATAGCTTTATGCAGTTTGTTTATCAGATATTTATAGGTATACCGGTTTTGCCTGTAATGATAGTAATGAGTGCAATATTTAAGCCTACAATATGGACTATGATTACGATGATGATATTTTTCTCTTGGACAGGCTCTGTTATGACGGTTCGCTCTATGGCTATGCAGCTTAAAGAAGAAACCTACATTGAGGCAGCACGCACAATAGGGGCTTCGCATTTTAGAATAATATTTAATCATTTGGCACCACTGCTTTTACCGTTTTCATTTGCTTCTATGGCTTTGGCTGTGCCTTCTGCTATAGTTTATGAGTCTTCATTATCATTACTTGGTCTTGGAGATGCCACTATTGTTACATGGGGGCAGATTTTGCATGATGCTATGAAGGGGTCTGCGGTGTTATCTGGTCTTTGGTGGTGGATAATACCTCCGGGAATATTGATTGCTATATTGGGAATGTCTTTTGCATTTTTGGGTTTTGCATTAGATAAGATACTTCACCCTAAACTAAAAAGCAGATAATTATTTTATAATTAATATACACTCTTTATATAATTTATATTGCTATTGTAAAATTATTTTTTAGTGCTTATACTTATTTATATAATTATAAACAAATAAAACTGATAAACTGTATTGACTAAAAAGATTATTTATGTTAATATAGATAAACTAATAATTGATAATATTTGGAGAGATGCCCGAGAGGCCGAAGGGAGCAGTTTGCTAAACTGTCGTAGGCAACCCCTACCGCGGGTTCGAATCCCGCTCTCTCCGCATTGGAATATCTGTGATAAAAAAAATATTATTATTTACTATACTCACCATATCTCTTCTATATTCACAAGATACAAACGAAATCACTCAAACTAATGATGTAATTCAGTCAAATTATTTTAATATTCAAGAAAATACAATAATTAATACAAACAATGAACCTGCAATTCTCCAAGATATTAGAAACATAGAAAACAGAGCAAATGTAAGCACTACTTCTATGTTTATAAGAGCAATTATTGGTTTTATATTGACATTGGTTGGAATATATATTGTATTTGTATATTTAAAAAACAAAAGTAAAAAAGTATCTGGTTCTAATGAAATTATAAAAATATTAGCAACCACTGCTATAGCATCAAACAGATATGTTTCTATTATAGAAATAGCAAATGAAATATATTTAATATCTGTGTCTGACCATAATATAAATCTGCTTTCAAAAATAGAAGATAAAGAAATGAAAGACCAAATAAAAATGATGTATATAAACTCTAAAGAAAATACTGTAGAAGATAGTTTCAAAAATATATTAGACCAAACTCTAACAATTTTCAAACAGCCAAAAATGAAAAAAGAAGATGCTCTAAAAACAACATCAGATATAAGAGAAAAATTAAAATCTTTAAATGAAAACAATAAAGATAATCAATAGTATATACCCACTATACCATTCTTGTTTTTTATAAAAAATAATATATTATAAATATTAAATATCTTATTATAAAGGATTAAAGAATTATGAATAAAAATATAATAATGATTATTTCATTGATTGTAATGGCTTTTAGCATTTCTTGTAATGATTCTTATGCTGCTATAAAATGGGAAAAAGATTTAGCTTCTGCTGTAAAAAAAGCTAAAGATAAAGATTTACCTATAATGATAGATGTATATACTGATTGGTGCAGTTGGTGTAAGGAGTTAGATAAAAACACTTATGCCAACAAAGAAGTAATTGATGCCGCTAAAAAAATGGTATCTGTAAAACTTAATCCGGAAACATCTAAAGAGGGTGCTGATATAGCTCAGAAGTATGGTGTTCAAGGTTTTCCTACTATACTATTTATCAGCCATGATGGTTTTATTTTAGAAAATGTAGGCGGATATGTGGAAGGTGAAAAGTTTGTGCCGTACATGAAAAATGCTCAGGAAAAGTTAAAAAAAATAAGAATTGTTCTTGAAAGTAAAGAGCCTAGTTTAGAAAAATTAGATTTATATATGGAATCCGGCAACGAAGAAGAATCTTCAAAAATATTTAATGCTTTATTAGAAAAAAAAGCTATATCAGAGGATGCCATGGCTAAATATATGTTAGGCTTTGGTTTAATGAGAGCCCAAAAAAATGATTATGATACAGCTAATTCTTATTTTGACAGAATTATAAAAGAGTATCCAAAATCTCAGGAAGTTTATATAGCACATTATTATAAAGCTGTAACAATGGTGTTGGCAGGAGAAAAGGAAGAGCCTAAAAAATATTTAGAAAAATTATTAGACGACCCTAAAATACCAGAAGACATGAAAGTACAATACAACACATTATTATCATATATAAACGAAAATTGATAGTATATTAAAAATTTTGTGTTTCTGGGGCTTTTCCCCCTGCGAAGCGTGCCCGTAGGGTAAGACCCCACTTCTTTTACGACCGTAGGAAGTGCCTTCGGTATTGGCATAAAAGAAGCAAAAGAACTATATTTTTAGATATTTTATCTTATCACTAAAGTATAGTACTGAAAACAATAAAGAAAATTGATAAAAGACTTGTTTCAAAACTAAATTAATAAATAGTTATACTGTTTATTTTTTTAGTATTTTAAATTTATAATTGGGGCTTTGCCCCAAACCCCAGTTCTTTTATTGGTATAAAAGAACCAAAAGAACTGCATTTTTATATACTAAAATAATTAATGATACAACATGTAAAACACAATTTTATAACTAAAATTATGTTGAAAATTACACAACTAATTTTGTCAAGTACTTTTGAAACAAGTCTAAACTTAAAAATTCTTAGTACAAATAAAAAAGAGGTATAGCAAAAACTATATCTCTTTTTTATTTTAAAATTAATTAATAAATGACTTTTAAGAAAGCTCATGAATATTAACTGCTTCAAACTCTTTTAATACATCTCTTATAAAAACATCTTTCGTAAAAATAACTATAGGTATATTATAATCCTTTGAATATTCAACTATAAACTTTAATGCCTCTAATATTCTATTATTGTCAAAAGTGATAAAAGGGTCATCAAGTAAAATTAATCTGCCTTGCTTGTGTATTTTTGTGAGTATTGAAAGACGCATTGCTATATAAACAGCATCTCTCGTAGCAGAAGATAAAAACTCTATATTCCTTTTTTCATTTTGCTTATCTAAAACTATTATTTTATTTTTATCAAAACCCGACATTGTTATACCGTCATCATGCAGATTTTTGCCCGTAATATGATTATATAAAACTTTAGCTTCATTAGATAATGATTCAAACACATTATCATTTTTCTGATTTATATTGGATAAAATATCTTCAAGTAATTGTAAGGCTTTTTTTCTTTTATTTATATTTGTAATCTCATCATCTAATTTAGATAAATCGCTCTCAAAATTAACTATAGTATTATGTATATTATCAAAGTTATTAAGCTCTCCGCTTGTATAGGATATTTCTTTTTCTATTTTATTTATATTTTCTTTTATTAGTTCGATTTCTTTTTCTAAACCTTTTAATTGATTTTCTAATCCTCTAAACTCAGCCTCATTAAAATCATCATAGCCTATAGTTTCTAATTCTTTTATAATCCTATTACAATCAGCTTCAAGCATGTTAATATCTTTTAGAGAATTCTTTTTAGCTTCTTGCATAAGTTTATTATAAAGCTCACTTGTCTCTTTATATAAAGCATCATAATCTCTTTTTATAGAATAGTAATGCTCTATATTTTTGGCATTGAGTTTATTTAAGAGATTTTCTAATTTTGAGTTTTCCTCTTCAGAACTTTTTTTAACTATTTCTAATTCTTCTAAATATTTATCAATCTCTTCATTATCTTTACTATTAATTATTAATTCTATTTTTGCCAATTCCTTATTTAATAAATCTCTCAAATAATTGTAATCATTAACATCATTTATATTTAATTCCGGCAAAGTGTCTAAAATATCTTTTATAATTTTTGTATTAGCATTTTCTTTTATAAACAAAAATGGCAAAGAAGGAAGTATTACAACAAGCCAAAATGCATTCTTAAAATAAACACTAAGAAGTATAGATATAAACGCAACAACTAATATAAAAACAAATTTAGGAACTTTTTTATCTTTGTTTACTACCTCATCTATCTTTTTTATTGCATTTTCTATTCTTATTTTTATGCTGTCATAATCAATAGATTTTCTCTCTTCTATATTTTTTTTAAGACTCTCTATTTTTCCATTTAAATAAGACTCTTTATTTTTTAATTCATCAATATTGTTTGTAATAGATTTTATTTCATTAGAATAATCATTTTGAAGTATTTTATTTTCACTTAAAAAATTATTCTTCTTATAAAAATTATTTATTAGAGAAAGTAAATCCAATTTATAATTTTTTAATTGTGCCTTCTTTTTTAAATCAAATGTTTTAAATATTTCATCATGCTCTTTAATTTTCTCTCTCATAAGATTAGCATTAAAATTAAGCTTATCATTTAATTCTTTTATCTTTTCTTTTTTAGAGCTTTCATTATTTATTTTATCATATAGTATATTTAATTCTTCTTTTATACTATTTTTTTTATTTTCCATTAAATTAATTTGATATGGAATAGACGATTGAGCCCTTCCGCTATATTCTGCCCTAATTTCTGAAATCATCTTTCCTATATCAATATCAGAAGAGAATAATTTTTTCTTTATTTCGCTCTCCCACTCTTTTGAATCTTTTTTATTATCAGACATATTAAATATTATTTCGCTTTGTCTTATGGCATACAAATTATTATAAGAATCTGGGTGAAGTTTGATACTATCATCAATTGCAGGCACACTCTCTACATCAATCTCATCACCATACCTATTTTTTATCATTTTTGAAAAACCTAAACTCTTTTTATTTTCAGAAAATAAATACATAAGTGAATCAAATATAGTAGTCTTTCCAGATTCATTTGCCCCATAAAATAAAGTAATAAAATCTGATATCTCAAAACTTTTATTTTTAAACTTTCCAAAATTATTTAGTTTCAAAAGCATAAACAAAACCCATTATTTTTTATTGTAAAGCATTATATATTTTTTCTATTCCCAAACGTTTAGCAAGCTCTAATATTTCTAAATTATCCTTATTGTTAATATCAAACTCATAACTATTTACAACATCCAAAAACTCTTTAATTATTCTTTCGTTGTAGGCATTCTCCAAAAAATATAATTGACTGTTTTTCAAATTAATATCTCTTACATTTTTTGAATATTTATTTATTATAGACTTCTTAGTTTTTTCAAGCTCATTTTCATCTTCTATTATGCCATAAATATTAATGGTTATAATATCATTTTTTTTCCAATTAACAGATAAACTCTCTATCTTTGTTTCAATATCATAACTATTACATTCATAAACTCTATACTCTCCAGCAGATTCTATATTGATATACTCTTTTTTTATTTTGTTATTTTTTATCTCTAAACCTAAACATCTTCTAATTCCAATTTCTGCTTTGCTTCTCCTCCAAACTCTTGAAGAGCCCGGATAAACTATTTCAATATTTTCTATTCTTGTATCCATCTGTTTATGAATATGCCCTACTATGGCTAAATCAACATTAGACTTTTTTATTATATCAATAGGTATACTTGCAGATGCCTCATTTTCTTCTATAGCCCATAAAGTACCCTCTACTATGCCATGTGCTAAAAGTATTCTCTTTTCATTTTTAAGACTATCAACCAACTCTAAAAACTCATTATTTACAGAATATTTATCATTATAAGGCAATGCAATTATATCCAAATCATCTATACTAAAAGTACTTATCTCTTCTAATACTGTAATATTGTTTGGAAAATTTAATTGACTTAAAGTAATTCCTTTAGATTTTAAATTTTCATGATTACCTTTAAGAAGATATATTTTGTTTTCTTTTACTATATTTATAAACTCTTCTTTAAGCTCTTTCAAATCTTCAAATGTATCAAAAGTATCCCCAAGCAAAACTAAAGCATTATAATCTTTTGATATTTCTACTATTTCTCTAAGCACATTAAAAGAATATTCTCTCTCTGAAACGCTTAAATGCAAATCTGAAGCTATTAATAATTTTGGCATAATTTTTATTTTCTCTGAAGTATATATATTATTTTTTGTATTATAGATTATATATATTAATTAATCAAGAATTGAAATTTAATTATTATGGTAGTATTATAATGAGCATAATTTTTGTAATTTTATAAAATAAAGGTTTTAATAATAATGGACAAAGAATACGCTAAACATCTAATGAGTATATACAAAGATAAAATACTTCATGAGCGAATGAAAAGAAGACTTGAATATTTCGAGAGAGTTTATAAAAGAGAAAATGATAAAAGGTTATTTGCAGAATTAGCCTTTTGTATATGCACTCCTCAAACCAAAGCAAGAAGCGGGGCTGCTGCTATAATAGACCTTTATAATCATAATTTACTTTTTAAGGGTTCTGAAGAGAGTATTGCTAATATATTAATAAAGCATGTGCGTTTTCACAACATGAAGGCGAGAAATATAGTTCTTGCAAGGAAGTTATATTTTCCAAAAGAGAAATTTATATTGAGAGAGAGAATTGATGATGCTATAAAAAATGATTCTATTGTGAGTTTGAGAAATGAATTAGCAAAAGAAGTTAAAGGATATGGACTTAAAGAGGCTAGCCATTTTTTGAGAAATATTGGATTTGGGCAAAAGATTGCAATACTTGACAGGCACATAATGAGAGTAATGAGCAAATTAGATATACTTCCAGAATCTATGACACCAAAAACAAGCTTAACTAAAAATAATTATATGAGCTGCGAAGCGAATTTAGTAGAATACTCAAAAAAAGAAAAAATACCAATGGAATATTTAGATTTCGTATTTTGGTATGACGCCACTAACGACATATTTAAATAATATTTATACTAAAAATTTTAGATTTTGTAAAAAATGTATGTTTCATATATAAAATAATTAGTATAATTTAATATTATTTTTTGCACTTTTTGGTTCTTTTTGCTGCGGGAAAAAGAACAATAAAAAATAACAAAATAAAATTATTATAATTAACTTTTTACATATTTATGAGAGCCTTCTTAGCATTAAATATTGATGAAAATATAAAAAATAAATACCATAACCTTTTACTAAAAAAGATAGACGATAATATAGCAGAAGTAAAATTTGTAAATAAAAATAAAATGCATATCACATTAGTTTTTTTTGAAAATATAAAAGAAAGCGATATAGAAAAAATAAAATCATCATTAGAAAAAACAAGCAGTGTAATAAAGCCTTTTAATGTATTGTTTGAAAAACTCTCATATTTCACAAATAAGTTTAATGATATAAACGTTTTGTTTGTAAAAGCAAATTGCAAAGAATTAGATGAATATGTAAAGCATTTAAGAGATAATATTAATATAAAATATGACAAAAAAGATTTTAAATCGCATCTCACATTGGCAAGAGTAAAAAAAGTTTATGATAATGATAAATTAAAAGAGATAATAAATAATATTAGTTTTGAAAAGAGCAGTTTTTTAGCGAACTCTATCACACTTTATGAAAGCGACTTTGTTAATTACAGAGAAATATTCACAGTAACGTTTTGAATATATTGAAACAACTATTTTTATCATATAATTTTTTATTCAACTTTTTCCCGCCGCAAAAAGTTGCAAAAAGTGCAAGTGTTTTAGTTTTACATATAATATAATTATTGCAAATTAACCAATATTAACTTCCGCAGTAGGTAAGTCTATTAAACCGTATCTGCTGTCAACAGAACCAATACTCATAAATAATGTTAAATACCCAACACGTCCAATAAACATTAATGCTATCACTATAATTTTGCTCCACACAGAAAGACTAGCCGTAATACCAAGCGAAAGCCCAACTGTAGATATAGCAGATACCGTTTCAAATATTACAGGCATCATAGCTTTATGCCCATCAATATAAAATATAAGCAATGCCCCAAAAACAGATATAGCAATAGCCAAAGTAAATATAGCAATTGATTTATTAACGGCATCGTCTTTAATCTTTCTTCCCTTTACAATAATAAAAGGTCTGTTTGTAATAGCCGTAATAATTGAAGCTATAAATACAAAAAAAGTTGTAGTCTTAACCCCGCCTCCTGTACTGCTTGGAGAAGCACCTATAAACATAAGAAATATTACAACCCCAATCGTAACACCATTCATAGAATTATAAGCAATAGTTTCAAATCCTGCCGTTCTCGTACTTACGCTTTGAAATATTGAAGCTAAAATCTTTTCTTTTAAAGGCATTCCTTCTAAAGCATTAGAATATTCATTGAAAAATATAAATAAAGTTCCAAACAACAAAAGAAAAGCACTTGTAAACAAAATAATTATTGTCTGCACATCCATAACATATCTTTTGCCCTTAATCTTGCTAATAATAGCAGTATATATACTCACAAATACAGGATATCCTATTCCTCCAAGCACTATTAACAAACTCACAGTGATACTTAAAACAGCATTATCAGAAAATCTGTGAAGACTGTCAGTATATAAAGCAAATCCGGCATTACAAAAAGCACTTATAGAGTGAAACAAAGAATAAAATATCCTCTCCCCTATTCTATTATTATCCATAACAGTAAAAAGCAATATTGCCCCAATTAACTCAACTAAAAAAGTAGCCAAAAATATAGCCTTTACAGTAGAGCGTATAATATCTTTATTTTTTGTGTTAAACATTTCAAGCGTTCTTATTCTGTCTTGCACACTTCCTTTATTAATAGAAAATAAAATCACTATTGCAGATATGGACATTATTCCAAGCCCGCCAATCTGTATTAATATTAAAACAACAATCTGCCCAAAAAAAGTAAACTCTTTAGAAATATCTATTACACTTAAACCCGTAACACATACGGCACTTGTTGCAGTAAACAAGGCATCAATAAAAGGAAGTCTTCCGCTAATTGTGCTTAATGGCAAATATAAAAGTAATGCACCTAATGTAATTATAAAAATAAATGATGCTATAATCATCTGATAGAGAGTAAACTTTGAGTATGATAATCTAAGCCAATTTATTACTATTATTAAAAAAAACAGTATAGAACCTGCTATAGTCCATATAATTCTATTAGCATATATGCCATAATATTTTCTGCTGAAGAAATTAAGAAGCAAAAGCCCTATAATCTGTATTATAGGAACTATTATGTATAATTTTCTCGGTGCTATTCTTATTTGGTCTATCAAAATGATAATAAAACAAACTGTAATAATGTTTATTATTTTATCATAATAATGTATATAAAAATTATAAACAGTAATTTGTCTTACTTGCATTAAAAGAACAAATATTGCAAATATAGAACCTGCTATTGCAATTAAATTTGAAAGCCTTCTTAAAATTTCATCTAATGATTGAAGTATAGACTTCTTTTTGTTATTAAATATATCATTCAAAATATCTTTTCTCATATAAATAATATCCTAACACATTATCTTATTTTAATATATAATATACTATAAGTAAATAGTTAAACATATTTTTAATGCATATAAAAAACATCTTATAACTTATTTATATATTAATTTTTTCCTTGAAAATATTTTTATATGTATTATAATAAAAAACTATAATTTTATTTTTTAGTTAGGGACAGTATAATGGATAATTTAGATTCGATTCGAGAGCTTTTCGAGCAAAATATATCAAATGCAAAAAATCAATTGGAAATAGACGAGATAAGGATTAATTTTTTAGGACGAAAAGGTAAAATTACAGAACTTCTAAAAAATATGTCTTCTATAGAAAGTATTGAAGAGAAAAAAGAATTCGGTAAAAAAATAAATGAGCTTAAATTTTATTGTGAAAACACATTAACAGAAAAGAAAAAATTATTAGCAGATAAAGAATTTTTAGAATCTTTAGAAAAAAATAAAATAGATATAACAATGCCCGGAAGAAGACCTAAATCTGCAAGCGTTAACTTACTTACTAAAGTAGAAGAAGAAATTGTAGGTATATTAACAGAAATAGGCTTTAGAGTTGTAGAAGGCAACGAGATAGAAGATGATTTTCACAATTTTGAAGCTTTAAATATACCATCTTATCACCCTGCAAGAGACAGTCATGATTCATTTTTTGTATCTAAAGAGCATGTATTAAGAACTCATACTTCCGGCATGCAAATAAGAACTATGATGGAAACCGAGCCTCCTATAGCGGTTGTTTCACCTGGTAAATGTGCAAGAAGAGATGCTATAGATTCAAAGCACTCTCCTATATTTCATCAAATAGAGGGGCTTTTAGTTGATAAAAATGTAAGTTTTAATGATTTAAAAGGAATATTGGAATTATTTTGTAAGAAGATGTTTGGAGATAAGACTCAAATTAGATTAAGACCAGATTTCTTTCCTTTTGTTGAGCCGGGTGCTGATTTGAGTGCTACTTGTGTTATATGCGGAGGTAAAGGATGTAAAACTTGCGGAGGCGAGGGCTGGCTTGAGCTTATGGGTGCTGGTATGATTCACCCTAATGTATTTAAGCATGTGGGCTATGATGCCAACAAATATACTGGTTTTGCTTTTGGTATGGGTATTGAAAGAGTTGCTATGATTAAATATGGCATTACAGACATTAGAATGTTTTATGATAATGATATAGATTTCTTAAAACAATGGTAAATTATTAGTTGAGGTTATTATAATTATGAGAATTCCTTTGAGTTGGTTAAAAGAATTTGTTAATTTAGATGGTTTAGAGGTAGAAGAGATTGCAAGAAATATAACTCTTTCCGGAAGCGAGATTTCTTCTATAGAAACTACCGGCGGAGATATACCGGGGGTTATAATAGGTAAAGTTTTGACTGTACATAAACACCCCGACGCTGATAAATTAAGTGTATGTAAAGTTAATGTTGGTGATGATGTACTTTCTATAGTATGCGGTGCACCTAATGTGAGAGAAAATATATATGTTCCTGTTGCTATGATAGGAGCTAAACTTCCAAACGGACTTACTATAAAAAAAGCTTCTATAAGAGGCTTTGAAAGCAGCGGAATGCTCTGTTCTAGGACAGAATTAGGATATGAAGAAATTGAAGGCGTTTACGGTATTTGGATATTAGATGACCATATAGATAAATTAAACATAGAAGATAAAGATAGTATTTTAGGAAACTCCCTTTCAACAATTGTAGGCTCTACAGACCATATATTTAATGTAGAAATTACAGCAAACAGAGGTGATTTGGTTAGTATTATAGGTTTTGCACGTGAATGTTCTTTGGTATTAGAAAAAAGAGTGAGCATACCTTCTGTAAATACTTATGATGCTACAGGCGGAAATATTGATATTACAGTAGAAAATCAAAACTCTTGCTATAAATATGTTGGAAGGCTTATAAACAATATAACTGTTGGACATTCTCCAGATTGGATGCAAAACAGACTTAAAAAATGCGGTATTAACCCTATAAACAACATAGTAGATATTACAAATTATGTTATGCTTGAATATGGTCAGCCTCTTCACGCTTATGACTTTGATAAAGTAAAAGATGGAAAAATTATAGTAAGAAACGCTAAAAATGATGAAAAAATCACACTTTTAGACGGCAGAGAAATTAATCTTACAGATGAAGTTTTGGTTATTGCTGACAGTGAAAAGCCTATAGGTGTGGCCGGAGTTATGGGCGGAGACAGCACTAAAATAGAAGAAACTACTAAAAACATCTTAATAGAAAGTGCTTATTTTGACCATATTGCCGTAAAAAAATCTACCATAGCTACTAATACAAAAACTGATGCTTCATATAGATTTGAAAGAGAAATTGACCATACCCTCACTTTAGCAGCATTAAACAGAGCTGTAGATTTAATAGTAACATTAGATAATAATGCTAAAATAGTATCAAAAGCTAAAGAAGTAAATGTAAAACAATTTGAAGCTACAAGAATAGTATTTGACTGCGGACTTGTAAAAAGATATTTGGGTCTTGATATGAACAAAATGCAAGTATCTTCTATATTTAAGAGATACGGCTTTAATGCATCTGCTTTGGGTGAGAATAATTTGAAAGTAGATATTCCTTTTTATAGACATGACCTTACAATAGCAGAAGACCTTATAGAAGAGATAGCACGCGTTTATGGTTATAATAACCTTGATTCTAATGTGCCTCATATTAAATGTAACCCTATTAAAACAGATTATGCTGATATAAGTTTTGTTAAGCATAGAATGGCTTCTTATGGACTTTATGAAACTAAACAGTATTCTCTTGGCGACAGCAAAATGTTTAAAAATATAGGTTTTAAAGATGAAGAGTTAATTAGTGTTGTAAACCCTCTAACAAGTGAAATGGACGTTTTAAGATCTACTACATTGGTTTCGCTTCTTAACAGCATTGCATACAATCAAAATCATAGACATAAAAATGGTGCTTTATTTGAAGTTGGAAATATATTCTACAAAGAAAATGATAAGTTTGTAGAAGAGAAGCATTTATCTGCTGTTATGTTTGGGCTTTATCAAGAAAAATTATGGAATAAAGAATCAAGAGCTTATGACTTCTTTGATATGAGCGGTGTTGTAGAAGAGCTTATTACAAAGGATTTAAAAAGCACTGATTATAACCTTATACCTAAAGAGCATGATTGGTTTATACCTACTATGTCTGCTGATATAGTGATATTTGGTGAAAAAATAGGTATTATCGGAATAATTCACCCTAAAATATTATCTCTATTTGATATTAACACTGAAGTTTATTTTACTGATATTAATATAAGATATGCCGTTGAGCTTATCAAAAAAAGAGTAAAAAAACAGCAGCTAAAAGATATAGGTAAATATCCTGCTGTATTTAGAGATTTAGCATTAGTTTGCGATAGAAACATTGAGTTTAGTAAAGTGATAAAATCTATTTCTAAGTTTAATGATATTATACAAAATGTTGATGTGGTAGACAGATATGTTGGAGAGCAGGTAAAAGAAGGCAAGCAATCTATAGCAATATCTATAACTTATTATGACCCTAACAAAACCTTAAGGGAAGAAGATATTAATTCTGTAGAGAGTTCATTGCTTGAAATGCTTAAAACAAGATTTAGTATAGAATTGCGTTCATAAAAAAGTAGGAGATTATATACTATGAAATATGATGTTATATCTTGGGAAAATATTGATGAGGCTATTGAGGTTTTAGCTAAGCAAATAGAAGAGTCAAAAATAAAATATGAAGTAATTTATGGGCTTGCTCGAGGTGGGTTAGTACCTGCTGTTATGCTTTCTCATAGATTAAAAGTGCCTATGGTTCTTAATATGGAAGAGGTGTGGAGATTAAAAGTAAAAGATAAATCTGTTTTAATTGTAGATGACATATCTGATACAGGTGAAACCTTAAAATATTTTGACGACCAAAAATTTGATATAGCTACTTTATTTATTAGAGAGCATACTAGCAAAATAAGACCGAAATATATATACAGAAGCATAAATCACGATGATTGGTTATTATTTCCTTGGGAGACAAAATCATCTAGTAAATAACAAGTATGAATAAATATGATGATGAAACTTTCTTTCGCAAGTATAGTGAAATGAATAGGTCAAAATATGGCTTAGAATATGCAGGTGAATGGGAATCTTTTAAAAAACTTTTGCCTAAACTAGAAAATAAAACTATTTTAGATTTGGGCTGTGGTTATGGCTGGCATTTAATATATGCTGCTAAGAAAAATGTTAAGTTTGCTGTTGGAATAGATATTTCTAAAAAAATGCTTGAAGTAGCTAAAGAAAAAACTAAAAACTTGAACAATATAGAATTAATATTATCTTCTATAGAAAAATTAAAATATATAAAGTCATTAAAAAATAAAAAATTTGATATAGTATTAAGTTCTCTTGCTCTACATTACATAAAAGATTTTGATAAAACAGTAAAAGATATTAAGCTTTATTTAAATGATAATTCTTATTTTTTGTTTTCAGTAGAACACCCTATTTTTACAGCAGAAGGAAGTGAAGATTGGATTTATGATTCAAATGGTGAAATAAAACATTTTCCTATTGATAATTATTTTTATGAAGGTAAAAGAGAAACAAACTTTTTAGATGAAAAAGTTTTAAAATATCATAGAACATTAACTACCTATATAAATACATTAATAAAAAATGGATTTGTAATAAAAAATATTATAGAACCTACACCAAATACAAAATTATTGAAAACAGATAAATCAATGCAAAATGAATTAAGACGCCCTATGATGCTAATAATAAAATCAAAATATATTCCTAAATACTAAAATATTTCTGCAGTAAAAATATACAAAAATAAATATAATATTTTTTTTTAATTTTAGCTATTGACATTATTTCTAATTATATTAATATTAGTTTCCAAATAAAAATGACATGTATGTCGTTTTTATTAACTATATTTAATGAGGTGAACACAAAAAAATCAAAATGCCAAAGGTAGATGAAGAATATTTTGAAAACAAGAGGAAAATAATATTAAATGCGGCTATGAGAGTTTTTCAGAGAAAGCCTGCTTATAGCGTTACAATGAAAGATATTGTTAATGAGTCGGGTTTAAGTCAAGGAGGTGTTTACAAGTATTATTCAAATATAGATGAAATTGTTGTGGCTTTACTTAATACTATTACTGTACCTGTAAAACCAAAAGAACTTATAGATAAGTATAGTAATGACCCTGAAAAGGCTATATTTGAATTATTTAATGCTTTTAGAAAGTTTTTCTTCATAACGGCAAAAGAATTTGGAAAAATAATGTTTGAATTGCAGCCTATGTTTTTCAACAATATGGAGAGATTAAAAATATTAAAAGATAATATCAACAAAGACATTATATTAAATTATTGGTTTAGTGAATTATTAATATTTATAGATAAAAAAATAGATGAAAAATATTTTACTCCTGTATTGAAGGCACATGACATTTATATGCAGATTATAGTTGCCGTTGGCGGAATAGGCAATGAATTAATATTAAACAAGTATTACAACTTAGACAGAAAGCTTTATTATTACAAGGGGGAAAAGAGAAAAAATAAAAATTTAGAAGTTAATTTAGATGGTTTAATTGATACATTATATAAAACATTATTGCTTTTACTTGGAAGTAAAAATGTATATAAATATGGTTTTATAAATGAGGAAAAATTAGTAAATGAGTAGATTTATGGGTATAATAAGGAGTATTAATGAGAATAAAGTTATTATTAATATTATTTAGTATAAATATAATAAATATAGCATATGGTCAAACTACTAATACATTAAGTTATGCAAAATACATGGAAAATATTAGAGATTTGATACCAGAATTAAAGATAAATGCCGTAACAGAAACGAATGCTGAAATGAATTTACTTAGTGCCAAATCCAGCGGAGATGTTAATTTATCTGCACAAGTTGGAGCAGTTGGTAAATACGGCAACTTATCATCAGGATACTCTGATGCTACTTTAAGCCCATCTATTGGTGCTACAGGTATTCAAGCAGGCATTGGACTTGGAAGCTTAATACCATATACAGGCACAAAATGGTCTGTTAATCTAACGCACAACTCTTTTCTCACAGGAGATTTAGTTTCCCCTGATGGTACAAAAACAAAATTTCAAAATTATCAGCCGTCATTAACATTAGAAGTAACTCAGCCTATTTTAAGAAATTTCTTTGGGGCATTAGACAGATACCCAATAAAAGATGCTGAGTATGCATTAAACATAGCAAAACTTCAAAGAAGATTAGATGATGCAAGTGTTTTAGTAGCTTATCAAAAAATATATTATCAATGGATAATGTATGAAAAACTATTAGAATATTATAGAAATATGTACATCACAGCAAGAAGATTTGAAAATCAGATGAGAGACAGATACAATAACGGACTTATAGATAATGACTCTTATCAAAATGCAAGAACACAAACTATGCTTTATAGCGATTATTATGCACAAAATAAAATTGCTTTAGATACACTATTAACTACTATAAGTTTCTTCTTCCCTGTAACTAACCTTAAACCAGACCATACCACTTGGGATTCTTATTTAGACTTAGGAAGCAATATGACTATGGAAACTGTTGCTTTTGCTGATAGTGTTAATGGACAAATTGCATATCAATCAAAGATTAGAGCAGAATATGCTTTATCTGCTATGAAAAATGGTACTTTGCCAAATTTAGATATAGTAGGAAGCGTAAATTTAAATGGAATAAGTCCTAATACTTCTGGTTATTTTAATTCATTTGGAAGCATGACTAATGTTGACTTTTTTGCTGGCGTACAGTTCTCTTACCCTATTGGAAACAGAGCTAATGAGGCACAATACAAAATGGCTGAAAACTCTTTATATGGAATAATAGCTCAATATGATATGCTTGAAAAAGACTACAACACACAGCTGCAAGGATATATTTATAAATTTGAAACATATAAAAATTTAATGAATAGCAAAAGAGCACAAATCAGAGCAATAAACTCAAGAATAGCCACACAGCTTCAAAAACTTGATCAAGGACGTTTGGAAATTGACGATTTGCTTACTTCAAGATTAGATTTGGTAGCAACGCAAACGGAATTATTAAACTTACAATATGAGTTTATTACAACCATATTTGACTATAGAGCATTACTTGCTATAGATTATGAATAAATATTTTTTATAATATTTTATTTATGTGAGCAACTTTTTAAGGATTTAGAAATAATAAATATTTATTTAATAAGATTAATTAGCAAAAAACTTAAACTTATTAAATAACAAAATCTTTAATTTACATACAAAAAATATAATAGGAGAATAGCAATATATGGAAAGAATTATAGTATTTTTTGCGAAGAAAACTATGCTTGTTAATATAATAGTAATGGCTGTATTATTTGTAGGAGGCTATTACTATTTTAATTTAAGAAAAGAATCAATTCCATCTACAGACTTAGATATGATGTTAATATCTGTAATATACCCCGGTGCTACTCCTCTTGATGTAGAGCAGAATGCCGTTATACCTATAGAAGAACAGTTACAAGGTATATCAGGTATAGATGAATATAATACAACAATCATTGAAAACGCTGCTATTATTATAGTAAAATTAGATGAATCTATACCAAACAGACAGCCTGTTAAAGATGAAATATTTAGGCAGATGCAAAATATTCCAGATTTATCAGAAGATGTAGAAGAGGTTACAACCTACGACTTAAACCCTAATAAGATGTCAATATATACTTTAGCTGTACACTTTAAAGAGGGAATGGAAGGTGATGAGAGAGAATTATTTGATGTAAGTCAAAGGCTTGAGAATGAACTTGTAAGGCTTGATGGTGTTTCTGAGATAAGAATAAACGGAAGAACAGACCCGGAAGTTAAAGTGTATGTAGACCCTATAAAAATGCAAGAAAACTATATTTCTTTGAGCGATGTAGTTAATGCTCTTAGTATAAGAAACGTTAGGGCTACAGGAGGAGACATGGAATCAGGAGGAAAAGAACAAACAGTTGTTACTTTTGGCGAATTCCAAACTCCAAGTGAAGCAAGTAATGTTATAATACGTTCTACATTTAATGGTCAAAGAGTAAGAGTAAATGATATAGCCCGTATAGAGGAAGGCTTTGAAGAAAAAACTACTTTGATGAGAGTAAACAGAGCTTCTGGTTATTCTTTAGATATAGTAAAAAACGAAAATGCTGATATTCTTAAAACTATTGAAACTGTAAACCAATATTTAAAAGAAAATGCTGATTTAATACCGGATAATATTCAAGTATCTGTTATGGGTGATAAATCAAGAACTATCAACTCACTTTTAAATATTGTAACTTCAAACCTTATTCAAGGATTTATAATCATATTTATAACTTTGATTATATTCTTGGATTTCAAAAGTGCCATGTTTACAAGTTTGGGTATGATTGTTACGATGTTTGCTTGTTTTATATACATGCAGGTGGCAGGAATTACATTCAATACTATGTCATTAGCTGCTATCATCACAGTACTTGGTATGATAGTAGACAACTCGATAGTAGTATCTGAAAACATCTTTAACTTTAAAAATGCAGGATATAAAGGACTTGAAGCTACAAGACTTGCTGTAAGTGATGTAGTAATGCCTATGCTTGCTTCAACACTTACAACTGTTGCTGCATTTTTCCCTATGCTTACAATAAGCGGTATAATGGGTAAAATATTAAATATATTCCCAAAAATAGTAATATTCACCCTTGTTGTCAGTATGCTTCAAGCTACTTTGCTTCTTCCAAACCAATTGCAAGACAAAGAAGATAAATATAAATCATACAAACCTAAAAAGAAAAGCAAATTTAAAAATCCTCTCGATTTCGACAAAGATGCTTTATTTGATAAAATGAAAATACCTTTCGGTGTTGCATTAGAAAAATTAATAAAAGTAAGATACATAGTAATAGGCTTTTTTGTAGTTATGTTTATAGCTTCAATATTCTTAGCACAAAACAGTTTCAAGAACTTCGTACTTATATATGATACAAGTGCAGACACAATAGTAATTAATATAGAAATGCCTACTGGTACTACAAAAGAAGTTACTACAGAAAGCATAGCTAAAATAGAAGATGCTGTTGCGAGAGTTGTAAAGCCTGAAGAGCTTGTTGCTTTATACTCACTTGTAGGTAAGCAAGTTGACCAAGAAGTTGTTTCTGAGGAAAAAGGAAGTTTGGCAGGTATTATGGTTTATTTAGTTCCTGCGGCGGAAAGAGACAGAACTGCTGATGAGCTTGTTGCTTTAATAAATCAGGAAATAGATAAAACAGATATTAGACAAACTGTTCCTGTATTTACCATGAATACAAAAGGAAGCGTTGACCCTGGTGACCCTGTGGACATTAGGATAGTTGGTAACGATACTGAGCTTGCTAAAAAGGCTAAAGAAGATATAAAAGCATATTTAGCTACTGTGCCCGGTGTTATAGATATAGACGATGATGATAAGATTGGTAAAGAAGAGTTAAGAGTTATGTTTGATTATGACAAAATAGCAGAACTTGGTGTAAATGTTGCCGGTGTTGCTAATGAAGTGAGAACTGCATACTATGGTACTGAAGCTACATATATACAGGAACTTGAAAATAAATTAAACTTTAGAGTACAATTTGATGATCAATATACTTATGATACAAAATATTTAGAAAACTTATTAATACCAAACTCTACAGGAAGATTAATTTATCTTAAAAACTTAGCAACTATTGAAAAAGCAGACGGTCTTGCCACTTTAAAACACTATAACGGTGAAAGAACTATAACAATCACAGCTGGTATAGAATATGGTAAAAACACTTCTCAGCAGGTTATGAATGCTGTTAGAGAGAAATATAAAGACTTTTCAAAACAGTATAGAGGATTAAAATTAGAGTTTGGCGGTGAGGCTAAAGAAACTGTAAAAGCATTAAAACAATTGGCTTTCAGTTTTGCTATGGCTTTCATATTTGTATATATTGTATTACTTCTTCAGTTAAATAGATTCATACAGCCTATTATGATAATGATAATTATTCCGTTTGGTTTAATAGGGGTATTATTAGGTTTTGCTATTCACAGAATGCCTTTATCATTCATGGGTGTTGTAGGTATTATTGGTTTGGCGGGTGTTGTTGTAAACAATGGTATTATACTTGTTGACCTCATCAATAAAATCATAGATGAAGGTGTTGAGGGCGGTAAAAAAGGAGTAGCTAAAGCTATTGTTGAAGGAGCTAAGCAACGTCTTCGTCCAGTATTTTTAACTACTGTTACTACTGTAGTTGGACTTTTACCTACTGTTTATGGTATAGGAGGAAGAGCTGATATCATTATACCTATAGTTATGGCTTTAGCTTATGGACTTTTGTTTGCTTCTCTTCTTACACTTATATTCTTGCCTTGTATGTTCATGGTAATGTTTGACTTGAGATTAATAAAGATACCTGAAAGCAAAATTGAAGACACAGCTACTATAATAACAAGTACAGGTAAATAAACTTTTTCATATTTTTCTTACATTAAATAAGCCATTAATAAAACAATGGCTTATTTTTTTGTTTAAGTAAAAATATATTATTTTGACAATTTCTAAGATTTTATATATAATTTTGTAAATATTATATTTTTAGGAAAAACAATGAGAATAGGATATGGATATGATTCGCATGTATTTCAAGAAAATCGTAAATTGATTTTAGCAGGAATAGAAATACCATATCATTTAGGATTAAAAGGTCATTCAGATGCTGACGCTGTAATACATGCTTTAATAGATTCTATATTCGGAGCATTAGCTTTGGGAGATATAGGAAGTCATTTTGCAGATAATGATGAGAAATATAAAGATATATCCTCTATGGAACTATTAAAACAAACTATTTCAATCATGAAAGAAAAAAATTATATATTATCAAATACTGATATTACTATCATTATAGAAAAACCTAAAATGAGAGACTTTATAGATTTAATGAGAGAAAATCTATCAAAGGCTCTTAATACTAGTATAGATAATATTTCTATTAAAGCTAAAACAAATGAAAAAATGGACGCTGTAGGCGAAGGCAAAGCCGTAGCTGTACATTGCGTAACATTATTAGAAAAAATATAAGAGATAAAATATGGGAACGAAAATTACAAACAAATATTTACTTGATTTAGTATCAAGAAGCTTTGCTTTAACTATACCGCTATTAGACAAAAATAAAAAATCTAAAGTAGAAGTTCAGTATCTATTAGCAAGAATTATAGATACTATAGAAGATTCTATGCATAACACCAATGATAAAGAGACACTAATAACAGGATTTATTAATATATTAAAATCTGCAAGCTTAGAAAATATTAAAAACCTTGATAATTTTAAACATATTGTATTAGAAAAAACAATAAATGATAATGATAAAATATTGATAGAAAATATAGATTTAGTATTAAAAACATTTTTTGGCTTTGATTCTCATATAAAAAACATGTCTATTTCGTATTTAAATGAAATGGGTTATGGAATGATATATTATCAGGACCATAGTATAAACAATTTTGAAGATTTGAATGATTATTGTTATTATGTTGCTGGTACTGTAGGAGTATATTTAACTGAACTTATCAGGGCTTTGGATAATTTATCACTTGACAAAGAAAAGGCAAAAAAGTTTGGAAGATTCCTTCAGAAAGTAAACATTATAAAAGATGTGAGAAATGATTTTAAAGAGAACAGAATATTTTGGCCTAAGAGCTTATTTAATGATGATAATATAGCATCATATTTTCAAGATGAAACTTATAAAGATAGAGCTGTAGAGATTCTAAATAAGATGGTTGATAATGCTATGGACGATTTTGAAGATACTATAAAATATATAATGGAAATAGAAAAGAAGGCTGTTGGATATAGACATTTTTGTTTGATAGCTGCATTAATGGCATACAAAACTCTAAATATAATGCATAATAATTATAATGTTTTCTCCGGCGAACCTATTAAAATGCCGAAAAAAGATACTATGGATATTGTTACAAAAGTAAAGGCTAACTATTATACAAATAAAAAATTAGAAGATTTGTTAGAAACATATTTATCTGAAAAGTATAAAAAAATAGTAGAAGAGGACAAATAATAAACTAAAATAATTAATATATGAATTATAGTTCTTTTGAAAATTTTATATTTTTGTTATATTTATAATATAAAATAATTATAAGGAGTATAAAATGAAAAAAAGATACTTTATAATTCCTATTATAACTATTGCAATTTGTTTACTTATGGGATATTTAGCTGGAATATCTGTTAAAGCTGATAACTTCTCATGGTATAATTCTTTAAATAGATCCCCTCTAAATCCTCCAAATATAATGTTTCCTATAGCTTGGAGTATATTATATGTTTTAATGGGTATTTCAATAGCTATTATAATAAATAAATATATAGATGAACAAGATTTAGAAATAAAGAAAAAAATTAAAAACTACATATTTCTTTTTATTATTCAATTTATTTTAAATATGTTTTGGACTTATATATTCTTTGGATTAAAAAGTCCATTATTTGGTTTTATAGAAATAATAATTTTAGATATACTTATTATAATTACAATAATAAAATTCAAAACCATATCTAAAGCTGCAAGTTATATATTAATACCATATATTTTATGGTGCCTATTTGCAAGCTACTTAACTTTGCATGTATTAATATTTAATTAAACAATAAACAAACTATAAAGGGTTAAAAAATTACAGTGATATCGGCAAAATATTCTCTGCTTGATATAGGATAGCCCTTTATAGTTTCATATTTTATATCTAAAATATTTTTTATGCCGCATTTTAAAGAAACGGTCTTTTTATAATTAAAAGAAGATATCAAATCAAAAGTGGTATAAGCTTTATCTATGTCGCTTTTAGTAGTATTATTATAATCATCTCCTATATACTGAACATTAAACATCAGAGCATATTCATAATTTAAATTAATACCATAAACATATTCCACAGAAGTATTGAATTGATGTTTTGGAAGTCCCGGAAGCGAATTATTATTAACGCTTAAATTATATGTATTCTCACCAGAAAGATAAGAATAATTTCCTTTTAATCTAATGCTCGAATTAATAGAGGCTAATGGAATATTAAAAGTAATAGTTGTTTTATTTCCTTGTGCCATTAAATAACGATTGTTTGTAATAGTTAAAGTATCTTTTTTGCTTGTTACAAAATACATACTTTCTATTGTTATAAAATTAATAGGCTGTAATTTTACTCCTAAAGTACCGCCTTGATATATATTTTGATTTTTTATATTATTGGTTTCATTTTGTCCGAGTAAACCTATATCTGTTTGTAAATCTAAAAAATATTTGCCTGTAAAATTTATCTCATCTATAGGCTTCAAATTAAAACTCACATCGCTTTTTAAATATGTTCTTAAATCTGCATTCTTACTCTTTCTTCCGCTAAATCCCTTCTCCTCTCCAGATGTATCCAATTTAAAATTAAGCGAGTTATCATCTTTTTTTATCTTATAATTAAATACATTTATTTTACCATAAGTTTTGCTTGAATTGGTTTCTATTTTCTTGTAAGATATTTTCTGATTCGTAACTTCTAAAGAAACACCTTCCAATATGTTTTTATAAATCAATTCTTCACCCTGAGAATATCTAGAAGTAACTATATTATAAATTATATTTCCATCATAAATATTATATCTTATATCAATAGAATCTATATTATTTTTATCGTACAAAAATAAATATATCTTCTTCTCTTCATCATTTAGCCTTTTTCCATTAATTATAAAAGTAGATTGAGAATATACTTTTTTATTTTTTATATTAATATTGCTGAACTCTTTTATAATTTCTGCTAAATTTTTAGATTTAGAAGATTTAATATCATTTTTTCTAATAATTAAATAACTATCAAAAAAATTATTAGTGTTTTCTTCTATATTTTCAAAATTAGTGCCATCTTCTATATTATCAGTATTCTCTTCTATGTATGAAAATAAATCATAAGAAAAAACATTAATTATAATTAATAACAATAATAAAAATCTTTTCATATATCAATATTACAAAAACTACCAAAATTTATCAACTGTAATTATATATAACAAAAAAATATTATAATAATAAAATAAATCAAAAAATTAATTGTAATAAAGAATTGTTTTTTTATACCGATATCATATAATAAGATATATGAAAAAATTAATTATATTATTTATAATTTTATCTATTAGTAATCTATACCCTAAAATAGATATGAAACGCTCTACTATAATAGAAAAAAAAGATTATGGCTATATAGTTTATGCTGAAGATTATTATAGGCTCTATTCTCTTCCTTCATATTATGCTGAATATGATTTGCTTAGAAATGTTGACTATTTAGAAAGAGCATTAAATGCCCCTTTTGATTTTGTAAACAGAGCATTAACAATAATAGAAACAGAAGAAGCCTATACTAAATATAAAGACCTTATGCATATGCAATTTAATTATCTTATCACTCAAAATTATATATATTTAGCAGGTCTTTATGATAAACAAAATTATTATTTTTATAATTCACAGTTTGATGAAGATATAAAAAAGAGTTTTGAATATGCTGTTTATTTTTATAATTTAGCTAAAGAAAGATGGGTAATCACTAAGGATTTAGCTCAAAAAGTAATGAAAAATAAATCAAAGTTAGAAATGGATAATTTAATAGACAAAGCATACAAAATAGCACTTGGAGAAATAGATTATAATAAAACAGCTGATAGACAATTAAAGCATATAGAAGAAATATTAAATATGATGGAATAAATTATGGATAAATACTATGAAATAGAATTTGAGACCATAATAATATCAAAAACAAAAATATATAATGATGACATTACTATAAAATGTCAAAACATGAATGGAATAGTTACTTATTTTGAAGGTAAGGCTATTGATATATTTATAGATGAAATAAAAAATAATAATACATTATTAAAGAATTCTAAATTTTACACTAATGTATTATTAGATGAAAAAGAAATCTATGATAAAGAAAAATTTAATGAAGCTGAATATTTTTATCATATCTATTTAAATTGCATACCATACCACAATAAGCTGAAAGATGAAAATAATGAAACTTTAAAAAAAATATGCAAAGAAAAATATGAAAAGCGTTTTTTATTTTTAGAGCCAAATGTTGATAAATTAAAATCTGAATTAAAATCAACAAAAGAAATAAATATAGATATATTGTATTTGATAGATAGAATATTAAGTGATATAGGAATACTAATAAGAACTGATTTTATAAAATATATACAGGCAATAAAAAAATCTATAATTATAGGAAATAAAGTAGATAAAAAGGATATGTATATATATCATATAATGAGCAGTATAGTTTCTTATTTAGAGCATAATCATATTTTTAGCTATATTTTTGATAATACCGACTTTCAAGATATTAATATGATATCACATAGCAACAGAACTGCTTTAATGATGATAGAGTTTATGCTATATTACAATAAAGAGTTTAAAAATAGGCTTTCTAATAAATTAAGATTGGAATATAAAAGCAAATATATGAATAAATATAAAAAAATAATATCACATTTTGAAAGTGATATACCAATAGATAATTTAGAAAGAGTATTTAAATTTGGAATAAGAAAATTTAGCAATACTGAAATCATTAATTTTTCTATAGGAGCATTATATCATGATATAGGTCTATTAAAAATATTTGACTCTGTACCTATGAATAATTTTCTAAAAGATACAGACAATAATCAAGACTTACATGCATTAAAAGGATATAATTTCATAAAGAAAACTTTAAACTTCCAAAATGATGTATCATTATTAGTAGGGCTTCATCACGATTATTATGGATATTCAAAAAATAATCTAATCAAACAGTTCTCAAATAATAAATATCCAGATAATATATTATCATTTGAAGCAGAAGATTTTATAAAAGGCGAAGTATATGCCTATGTGCCTTCAAAAATATTAGAAATAGTAGATATATTTGATGTATTACTATTTATGAACTCAAAGAAAAAAGAAAAAGTAGAAGATGTATTAATATATATAAAAGATAAACTAATGGCAGAAGAAATAAAATTAGACCCTATTATATTAGATTTATTTATTAATTACTTATCTGAAACTTATGAAATAAAATTGAATTAGCTCTACAAATTAAAGAAATCTTTTAAAAAGACACCTACTCCATTGTTCTCATTTGTATCTGCTATATATTTAGCATTTTTTTTTACATCTGTTTCAGCATTTCCCATAGCAACGCCAACACCTGCAAACTCAATCATTTCTATATCATTATAATTATCACCAAAAGCAATAACATTTTTTCTATCGATGCCTTTTTTATTACATAACCATTTCAAAGCATTAGCCTTATTTGCATCTGCTGAAAGTATCTCTAAATAATGCGGATCAGAAAAAGAAGTATGAACTGCAAATAAATTATCAATAGTATTTTTTATATCTATAAGTATATCATTTTCTCCAAGTATAATCATCTTCTGAACTTCAATATTATCATTAAAATTTTCTAATCCAACTATTTTATTTTTTTTATCAACTTTTTCTGTATGAGTGCGAAATTTAAAATTATCTTTTGCCACTATATATTCTTTCATAGAATAGATATTTAATGAAGTATTATTTATGTATTTTTCTTTATAAAGTTCTATTATTTTATACGCTATATCTCTTTTCAAAGGATTGCTGAAAATACAATTAAAATTATTATCAACAACCATAGCCCCATTAAATACTACAGATTCACTATTATTTTCTAATTCTTTATAATAAAAGTCCATAGAAGATATAGGTCTGCCTGTAGCAATTACAATCTCAATACCTTTGTCTATAAGTTTCTTTAAAATATTCTTATTATAATCAGTTATTTTGCTATCATCATTAAGAAAAGTACCATCTAAATCTGTAGCTATTAATTTTATATTGTTATTCATAAATAATTTCCTTCAAAAATTTACCTACCCCATCATCTTCATTAGTTAAAGCAATATAATCAGCACTTTGTTTTAAAATATCCTCAGCATTTTCCATAGCAACCCCAATACCCGCAAACTCAATCATCTCTATATCGTTATAATTATCTCCAAAAGCTATTACATTCTCTCTATCAATCCCCTTTTTATCACATAACCATTTCAAAGCAGTACCTTTATTTATCCCCGAAGCTAAAACCTCCAAAAAATTAGGATGCGAAAATGAAGTGTGAACATCTATATTATCTCTTATATAAGTCTCAAGATTAGAAAGTACATTGTTCTCTCCAATAAATAACATCTTACTAAAATTATAATTATCAACCATGTCAAAGCCTATAACAACATCAGTAATATTTTCTTTTTGAGCATAATTTTTAAAATACATGTCCTCTTCAGATACTATATATTGATTTCCATTATAAACATGCAAATAAACATCATCATAACTCTTTGCTATATCCATTAAATAAAATACATCTTTTTCTTTAATGACTTCATTATACACAATATTGCCTTCACTATCAGTAATAACAGAACCATTACAAACTATAGAATAATTATTATTATCCAAATATTTACTATATCTTTTAAGTCCGTCAAAAGGTCTTCCGCTTGCAAATATAAGTTCTATTCCCTTATTAATGCAATGTTTAAGTACATCTCTATTATAATCGCTTATATCGCTATCATTATTAAGAAGCGTACCGTCTAAATCTGTAGCTATTAATTTTATATTATGCATGCCTTATATAATACCATAAAAACAATCTAATTCAAGCATCTTTTTATTAGTGAATGAATACAAAAATAAATATTACTATTAAATGTTTAATTTCTTTGCTAAAACAAGTAAATAATATTTTGCTAAATAAAAAATAAAAGAGGCTTGATATTATCTCGCCTCTTGTAATGCCGTTTAGACGTTGCTTATATTTTAGAAAAGTAATACTATTAAATAAATTTTATTAAAAATTTTATTAATATGCTATATGCTATTTATTTAACTTTTGCGCCTCTTCCTATAACTCTCATTTTCTTAGACAAACCAACCTGCACTATTTCATATCTTGGCATTATTAAAAAATCGTATTTAGAATCTTTTAAAGCTTTTGCTATTAATTGTTCTTTTAGATTTTCATCATTTGAATACGGCATTTCTGCTATTAATACCTCTCCTACAGTGATGTCGCTTCCGCTAAGCTGCAATGATTGCGGGATTACAG
Source organism: uncultured Brachyspira sp. (assembly GCF_934747485.1). Lineage (GTDB taxonomy): Bacteria > Spirochaetota > Brachyspiria > Brachyspirales > Brachyspiraceae > Brachyspira. The sequence continues at coordinate 32,579 of NZ_CAKVGN010000029.1, forward strand.
AAGCAGTTGAAACAGTTTTACATCCCGTAAAAATTAAAAAAATAGATAATACAGCAATAAAAGCTATTATGTTTTTCTTGTTCATGATAGAACTCCTTATAAAATAATTATTTATGATAAAATTTGTTTTATCTACGATTTTTTGAACAGTATTGAAACTAATGAGTTTTGAAAGCATTAAAAAATTATGCAATAATGATATGGAACGGTTTATACGATGATAACAGCTATGAAAAAATATTTTAAATAAAAAGTTTAAATTTGTTGCGATGCGATGCGATGCGATGCGATGCGATGCGATGCGATGCGATGCGATGCGATGCGATGCGATGCGATGCGATG
>NZ_CAKVGN010000030.1 GCF_934747485.1 uncultured Brachyspira sp.
TAAATTATGATACACCTATGCTATACTTTAAGAAATTAAGGAATTCCTAACTGCAATATGTCTGGCTCCTGTGCATTACTTTTTTATATCCTTTAATATTAATATTGATACTTGACATACAGCCGTTTTTTTATTATTATATCACAAATATTTTGCTATGCTTATTAGTTTTTATGGAGAGACTATTGTGATTAGCTATTTTCAAAAGAATAAGAAGAGAAAAACTATATTAAATAAAATTAAAGAAAAAAGAATAATTATAAATGATTTTTATGTGCCTTTAGGTATAGTTCCTACAGAGTCTTCTAAGCCTAAAGAGGGTGTGAGTATAGAATTAAAAACTTCTGATGACGGTGCTGATATGTATTCCTATAGCATTTCAATATCAGCAAATAGGCTTTCAGATTTGTTTCTTAAATTAATAAAATTGCTTCCATATTATGCTACTATGGTGATAGAAAGAAAAAGTGAGGATATAAACAGAGAGTTTGATGTGCTTATGAGCGACCCTGATATATCTTTAAGCGAGATTAGAAGAGTGTTTAAAAAATATAATGAGCTTTGGGTAGAGTGCGGTTTTGTTGGTTTTGGAGTTATTGATGAGTATAATGATTTTGAGATTTTTATTAATTTAGATAAAGAAATAATTATAAACACGCCTTTTAAAAATATTAAAAAAATTAATAGAATATTAGATTCTTTTAATCTATTAGATGAGACTCCTGTTTTTATTAGTTCTGATATTCACTGGCATTATTCTTTATCTTCTATAGTTTCTTATGAGAGCTATAGCGAGACTTATGAATATATATTTGATTATTATGATATTATTAACAATTTAAAGCATAGTTTTGGTTTTGTGATGATTAATGATGATGAGAAAATAGATAAAGAGCCAAAATGGTGGAATGTTACTGTCCGCTGTCTTGGAAAGTGTAAGACTGTATCTTTTGTTTCTACATATTATATAGTAGCAAACACAATAGAAGAGATGGAAACTGTAATAGAAGAAAAGATGAAAGAGCTTGATATAGAGTATTATTATATATACGACTATTACAATGTTGACCCTAACAATTATCATCATAAAAGCGTAAACTTATCAAACAAAGATAATTTATTTTTTAAGAAAGCACCTTTTGGAATATGGGCAGAGTCTGACATATTTATAAGCAAGGTAAGAGATATTAGTTTATTTTATATAAATAATAGAAGTTATGAAAGAGCATATTAAAAATCAATTTAAATATTGTCCCTATTGCGGAGAGAAGGATTCTTTTATATATAATGGGGTAAAGATATTTAATTGTTCAAAGTGCGGGAGAAGTTATTTTGTCAATCCTGCTTCTGCGGGCGGAATGGTTGTTGAAACACCTAAAGGCATTGTATTTGTTGAGAGGAAGTTTGAACCTAAAAAAGGCTATATTGATTTGCCGGGCGGGTTTTGCGAACCTTATGAGAGAATTGAAGATGCTGTTAGAAGGGAGCTTTTTGAAGAGACTAATATAAAAATAGATAATATACATTTTCTTATAAGCGGAAGTAATGAATATATTTATGAGGGCATGATGTATGTTACTACAGATATGTTTTTTTATGCTAAGATAGATTATGTGCCTGAAGTAAAACCTTCTGATGATGCATCTGAAGTGGTATTTATAAAAAAAGAGAATATTGATTTTGACAGATTAGCTTTTAAATCATCAAAAGAAGCTTTAAGAGAATATATTAGAATAACTCAGTAATTATTATGATAATAAGTGCAAGCAGAAGAACGGATATTCCTTGTTATTATTCTGATTGGTTTTTTGATAGAATAAAAGAAAAATATTGTTTGGTGAGAAATCCTTTTAACAGTCATCAAGTAAGTAAAATATATTTGTCGGCTGATGTGGTTGATTGCATAGTTTTTTGGACTAAAGATGTTTCTCCTATGATTGATAAATTATATTTGATTAAAGACTATAAATATTATTTTCAATTTACAATTAATTCATACGGCGAAGATATAGAGAATGTTATTTCAAAGAGAAAAGAGAAGATAATATATTCATTTAAAAGACTTTCAGAGAAAATAGGCAAAGAAAAAGTTTTGTGGCGTTATGACCCTATTATCTTAAGCGAAAAATATAGCATTGATTATCATAAAAAACATTTTGAATATTTAATAAAAGAGCTTCATGACTATACAAACAAATGCATAATAAGTTTTGTTGATATTTATAAAAAAATAGAAAGCAAGATAAAAGATATAAATATTAAAAAAGATGATGACTCTATTTTTGAATTATCTTCTTTTATTAGCGATATTTCTAAACATTATAATATAAGTGTAGAGGCTTGTTGTGAGGATTTGCCTAATATTGGTAAAAGTAAATGCATTGATGAGAGTCTTATATCAAAGATAGTAGGATATGATATAAAAGCGAAAAAAGACAAAAATCAAAGGCTTAATTGCGGATGCATTGAAAGCATTGACATAGGGGCTTACAACACTTGCTTATCTGATTGCATTTACTGTTATGCGAATAATAATAAAAAAAGCAATATCAAAAACTCTCCTATTCTTGGAAGCAATATAAACGATTTGGATATTATTACAGAGAGAAAGTGCTATTCTTTAAAAGAGTAATTTATAATTTTATATATTTTTTTATATTTTATAATTTGTTAAAAATGTATATAATTTATCAATGTGGAGGATGTTATGGACTTAGAAAAAAAACTTGAACAATATTATGAAATCAATATAGTGGATAATATAAAAATATGCGAATCTACAAATGATTTTAGCAAAATAAGAATGGGTCCTTATGATTATTTTTATAGTCAAGATGAATTTTTGAAAGATTATTTTTCTATAGAAGATGAGAAATTAAAAAAAAGATATGAACATTTAATAAAGATATTTATTTACGGAAAAGATAAGAAAGGAGAATACGGATATAGGTATGTTATTTTTGATTATATAGTCAATAGAGATTTTGAAAAGTCGCTTAGATATCTTACCTATGAATATGATAAAAAATATAAAGAGTATTCAAGAACTCTAAATGGTGAAGGTTCAATATATAAAGTTTTTGATGATTTTAATAAATACTTTAGCAAAGAGTTTCATAAATATACAGATAAATATATTGATATTATTAATAATAATGATAATAAAAAAATACTCTCTAAAATGGGAAGAGATGCTGTAATTCCATTGATTGCTATATGTTCTGTGATAAAAAATAATAAAGACTGTGATAAAAAATATATTGATGCGGCTATAAAATCATTCGATGTTCTTCCTAATGTTTATGACACTTTAAATGTAATTGCTGCTCTTTTGGATAAAAATGAAGATATAAAAAATAAATTTATAGAAGTGCTTAATAAAAATGAAGAATATATAATTGACATGAATATTATACTTGGATATTATTTAAGAACATTAGATTATACAAATCCTTATAAAGCTAAAGAGAAATTCTTTAATGCAATAAATTATCCAAATGATTTTGCCTTTATAGCACAGCATTTTGAGAACTATTTTCATTATGAGTTTATTTATGGGGCAAGAGATTTATATTTGAATCATAAAGAAGATTTTTATAAAATTTATAATTTTGTAGAAAACAGTTTAAATAGTGATAGGTACAATATTAATAGAAATAATGATAGAAACAAAAGAATATTTTTAGTGCTTAGCGGTGTTTTATTAGAACATAATGATAAAAAAATAGACAATGATAATTTAAAAAAAGCTGCTGCTGTATTACAAACAATAGTGAATCATTTTACAAAAGAGGATACTGACAGCTATACGAAACTTCCTCTTTTTTCTACTACAGAAAATATTGAAGAGATATTTGACAAAGATAAAAATAAAAACTTTGATGAGCTTATTAAATATTATACAGATAAAAAAAATGCTTATGTGCTTTACAGCAGATGGGATACTGCTCCGGAAATAAGACTTAATTCAGAGCTTTATTATATATATCCGTTGTTTAATTATGACAGTGATGAAACAAAAAAATATAAAAAGTTTGCTATTGATGTTTTGAAATATTTGCCTATTCATCTTGGAATAAGAAAATATATAGAAGTTCAGGCCTCTATAGGAAATAAAACTCTAAAAGAAGTTATTGACAGTTTATTAAATAACAAAGAATTAAATATTACATTAAAAGAAATTTTATTATCCTATTATTTTGATTATGCGGGAGATGCTTCTGGGTATTATTATAATGATGGAAGATGTTTGCCTACACTTTATCATGAGCTTAGATGTTTAGATGAAAATAATAATGTGATGATAAACAGTGTGAAAGATGAATTATTTAAAAGCTATTTTGATGAAGTGCTAAATATATTAAATGATGATAAGTTTCTAAAAGATAATATAGCACCAAACAAAAACGCTGCATTAGATTTATTAAAGAGTATATATAATAAGATTAATGATTATAATATAGTTTACAAAGTTCTTGAAAGCACAAATAGGGCAGAGGTTAAAAGATATTGTTTAAAGCTTATTTCTGACAATGAATCTATTACAAGAGAGTATGTTGAAAAGATGTCTGAAAAAGTAAAATCGTCAGAGCTTAAAGGGGCATTAAAAAATATTATTAAGAATTGGAACTTAAAAAAATACGGCGACAATTTTAAGAGCATTGATGAGGCATTAGAGTTTATTGACACTTACTACAACAAAAACTATGAGAAAAATATAAAGTTTTTAGATGATGTTAAGTTTACAAAAGTTTTGTACAAAAACGGTAAAGAGGCTGATGAGAGAATATTTAAATATATTATTATGGAGTATATGAATTTAGTAGAGCCTGCAAGATTAAAAGATTGTGATATGCTTATTGATATTCTTGATGATTCTTCATTTACCGATGCTTTGGAGAGTCTTTATAGTTATTGGAGCGATTCTAACTATGAAGCGTCAAAGAAAAATATATTAATACCTTATTTGATATATTTTGATGATTTGAAAATAGATAAGGTTTATCCGCTTATAAAAGAGTTTGCAAAAGGCTCACGCACAGTTATGGCGGCATTTATTATAAGATGTATGGCATTGAATGGAAAAAATTATGCGTTAATATTACTTGACTCTCTCACAAGAAAAGCTCCTACTGCAAAAATAAAAGAAGTTGCAATAGAGACAATGGAGAATGCTGCTTATATGCTTGATATGACCGCCAATGAGCTTTCAGACAGAATAATACCTAATTTTGGATTTAGCCAAAAAGGTGAAAGAGTTTTAAACTACGGCGGAGAGGCAAAAAGAACATTCACATTATCAATAAACAATAATCTTGAACTTACAATTACAGATAATGAAAAAGGAAAAATAATAAAATCACTTCCATCACCAAACAGCAAAGACGATAAAGCACAAGCAGACAGTGCCAAAAAAGAATATACCGCTCTCAAAAAAGAAATAAAAACTTTGATACAGAGCCAAAAAATAAGGCTTCAAAAAGTTTTATTAAACGGAAGAAAATGGACTTACAATAATTTTAAAACTGTATTTGTTGAAAACCCAATAATGAATATATTTGCTTTGAAACTCATTTGGGGTGCTTATGATGAGAATGATAATCTAATAGAAAGCTTTAGGTATATGGAAGACGGAAGTTTTAATACTGTTGACGAAGAAGAATATGCTCTAAAAGAAGATAGCTTAATAACTTTAATTCACCCATTGGAATTAGATTCTAACACTATAGAGAAATGGAAAACTCAATTATCCGATTATGAGATAGTTCAGCCAATAGAGCAGCTTAATTTTAAATATGAAGAGATTACAGAGAAAGATATTTCCGAAGATAGGATTAATTCTCTAAACTCCAAAACAATAAAAGCGGGTGTATTAATGTCGTTAGCAAATAAGTATGACATGGCAAGAGGAGAGACTATGGACGGAGGAAGTTTCTCTGAGTACATATTAAAAGACACTTATCTAAATATTTCTGTTCACATCTCATTTGACTATATGTATTTTGGAATGGACGCTAATGAAGATGTTAGTTTTGGGGACATTGAGTTTTATGAGATTAGTGACGGCATTGAGACTTTGATTAATCCATTAAAAGTTAATAAAAGATTTGCTTCATCAATTTACAGTGCAGTAAAGAGCGTTTTTTTGTACTAAGTTTATTTAATACGTACGGTAATTAGATAAAAAAATATAGAGTAGTTAATAATTTATTTTATAGTTATTAACTACTTTTTTATTTTCTATTTTAAAAAATTTTTATTCATATTTACTTTAAATTTTTATTATGCTAGCCTTTTTAAAGTTAATTTTTTGGAGGGAGTATGTATCATTCAAGATTTAAAGGAAGTCATTATGAGGCTGGCTTCAAATATGGAAATATACTTTCTAAAAATAATATAAACCCTTTAAGTAAAATAAAGATATCAAAGGAGCGTAAAGACTTTTCTGACAAATGTATGCCAATATATAAAGAATTTTTTCCGGAAATAATAGAAGAAATAAAAGGAATAGCTGATGGATTAAGTTGCAATAATATGAAAACAAATTATAAAGATATAGCAGATTTTTTATTTACAATATATGCTTTTACATTTGAAAATAAATGTTCTTCTTTTGCATTTAAAACTGATGATAATATTATTTTAGCAAAAAACAGTGATTTTATAAAAAGCATAAAAAAATATTGTGATAGTGTATATTATAAATTAATTGACTCCTATTCATTTATAGCAAACTCAACAGCATTTATTGAAATGGAAGATGGTATTAATGAAAAGGGTCTTGCCTGTGCTTTGACTTTTGTATATCCTGTAAAAATAAATTATGGTTTTAATGCTGGTATGCTTGTGAGATATATATTAGAAAAATGTAATGATGTGAATGAGGCTTTGTCTTTTTTAGAAGAAGTGCCCATATCATCATCACAAAACATTATTATAGCAGATAGAAATTCTAATATAGCATTAGTTGAATGTAACTGTGATAAAAAGCATATAATAAAAAATGATTATGTATTTACTTCTAATCATTTTGTAAGTGAATGTATGAGAGTTTATCAAACAGATTTGGAAGATGATGTGCATTCTCATGAAAGATATAATACATTAGAAAATGCTTTTAAAAACTATAAATATAATTTAGATTTTTCAAAAGAATTATTATCCGGTAAATATGGTTTTATGTGTCAGTATGAGAAGAAAGATGATATTGATACAATTTGGTCAAGTATATATTCTATAAAGGATAAAAAGATATATAGAACGGAAGGCAATCCTTCAAAAAATAGTTTTAAAGAGGATAAAAGATTAAAATTCTCTTATTAAATAATTTAAATATTAATAAAAAATGTTTTTAAAATTCTTTTAACGCACGGTTAATAAAGTTTTATATATAATTGAATTTAAATTATTAATTTATTCTAGGGTTAAAAACTTATTTTGCGTGCGGTATATATACAATAATTTTAAACGACGCTATGGTGGGGTTTTTGAATTCTTTTTAGACAAATATAAAAATAAGAATTAGAAAGTACAGATAAAATTAATAAAAAATAATGGGCGGGGAATGTAATAAAAGTTTTAAAATTTAATTAGGTTCGCCCGCCCTTTAGGTTTTCTGTCTTTTCTTTTGTTTATGTGTTGATTTTCTTTTTTGTTTATACATAAAAAGCTATACTTTATTAAATGCAGTTCTTTTGCTTCTTTTATATCAATAAAAGAAGTGGGGTGCGGGGCAAAGCCCTGCAAACAGTAAATTTTAAAACTTAAAAATTTTTTTAGTGTATATTTTATAACTATAATTTATGTTTTTGTTTTATTCAACTTTTTCCCGCCGCAGAAAGTTGCAAAAAGTGCGAGTGCTTTAACTTTATATTTTGGAATATGTAAATCTAAAATAATGTTTATATTTTTGTTTATATATAGAAATCTATACTTTATTAAATGCAGCCTTTTTGCTTCTTTGTGGCAACAAAAGAAGTGGGGGTGCGGGGGCTAGTCCCCGCAGATAATTTAAAATAAAAAATTAATTACGTTTCCCGCCCTTTAGGCTTTCTGTCTTTTCTCTCGTTTATGTGTTGTTTTTCTTTTTTTGTTTATACTGCTATTTTAGCTGCCCGCCCAAGTTTTTTTAATTGAGAATGCATACAACGCACGCTAAACTAAGCAATGTTTCTAAACCAATTAATAATGCAGTTTTATTATATTTTAAAATCTATCCACCGTGCGTGCGGTGTGAATATTTTAACTGCTCTATCATTTTGCTTAATTATTGACTTTAATATTATGTTTGTTATAATATTTAAAATAAGTATTTGAAGGAGAAAATATATTATGAGTTTAAATATAGAAGATAAAGGTAAAGCAAAAATTGTTATGTTAGAAGGTAAATTAGATGTTAATTTATCTGTATCTTTAGAAAGTGAATTAGATGCATTAATAGATTCTGGAAGCAATAATTTAATTTTAGAGATTTCTAAAGTTGAATATTTAAGTTCAAGCGGAATTAGAGTATTTATTAATATGATGAGAAAAGTAAAAGATAAAAATGGAAGACTCGTTTTAGCTTCTGTACCTGCTTCAATAAAGAAAATATTAAAAACTGTAGATTTAGAAGATTTATTTGAAGTATTTGATACTGTTGATGAGGCTTTAGCTACTTTCTAAAATATTTTTAATATTTTATTTTAAGATATAGTAATTTATAATTATTTTAAGATTACTTATATAAAAAGGTTTATGAAATTAAGGCTATTATTATTACCATTATTTATTCTACTATCTTGTGCATCCAGTCAAAAGAGTGCAGATTCTATTTTTAATAGCAGACCTTTCTTAAGAGAGTATAAAAGATATTCCCTAACTTCAGGAGAAGGTAATCCTGTATTAGATTCTGTTATAGATAGGGAAGGAACTTGGGTATATTATTCGAGAGAAAATGCAGGCAACACTGATATATTTGCTGTAGATTCTTATACGCTTGAAACTTTTAGACTCACAAGAAGTCCCGGTATAGATTCCTCTGTTTCTGTGGACAGTAAATCAAAATATTTGGTATTCTCTTCTACAAGAGACGATGCTTTCTCTGATATTTATTTATACAAATTAGTTAATCTTGGTATTAGAACCTCAAAAAATAATTTGGAGAACTTAGAGCAAAGTATTGTAAGAATAACCGATTATAAAGGCTATGATACAGACCCGGAAATCTCTCATAATGCCGATATGATAGCTTTTGTTTCAGACAGAGAAGATAATATTAAAAAACTCTTCACGGTTAAGCCAAATGGTAAAGAGATAATTAAAAGAGCAGATATAGAAGCCTCTTCTCCTACATTCTCTTTTAATGATAGACATATTGCTTTTATTACTTCTAAAATAGGAGAGCCTTATTCACAATTAGCAGTAATAGACTTGCAAGCTAACTCCTACATCACAAATGATATTCAAACCAATTTGATGATTCTAACCGATACAAAAACCTTTAAGTTTAATCCGTCATTTTACAACAACGACACTATAATTTATTTTGAAATAGCAAATGACAGCGATAGAGATGGTAATTTAACATATAATGATAAAAGAAGATTAATGTCTTATTCTTTGTCTACAGGACAATATTATGTATTAGAAGAAAATACAAGTTTAAGCACATTCAATGTAGCATATGAATCTGCTTTGGTTGGAAGCTATGTATTAAGCACTTCAGGCACTAGTATAGTAACTATGGGTTCTACTAAAGAATATTTTATTAAAGATGCTAATGCTAATGATATGTATAATACCTTTGTTGCTTTGCCGTATAATAGAAAAGTTGAGGTAATAGAGAAGTTTTCAGAGTATTTCCCTTCAGATGAAGATAGGGGCAATGTATCAAAGGCTTATTTCGATGTAATGTATCAGGCTTATACTAATAAAAACAGAGATATTTATAATACTTCAAAAAATGTTCTAACAACGGAATATACCAACACTTTTTACGGGTTTTTGGCTTTAAAGATAGATGAAAATTTTGACACTAATGATAATTGGCTTAGTGCTTCATATTATACCACAAATGAATCAATTATCACAAGCAATGAAAATATAGTAAATGCATTATCTTGGGCGGGATACATATCTGCTAATGAAAAATATAACAGAAACAACACAAATGCTTCAACATTAGAAATTTTAAATAGTATAATAGACTATGACAGCAGCAAAGATTTATATGTATTAATATCAAAACTCTATTCTCATTCACTTGAAGATAATAATTATAAATATCCTGCAGATGAAGATTTGTATAATAAGCCGTATAGAAGAAAGGATTTAATATTTGCAGACAGACTTGAAATAGCAAAAGATTTTATAAAAGATTCAAAGATTCCTTATCAAACAATAATAGATAATGCTCACCCCTATGCTCCATTATCTGTAGCAAGCAGACTTACATATTTAGACGGACTTATACTTGCCAAAAATTATGATGCGGCAACTAATTTATTTCAGCCGTATATGGAATCAAAAAACGATATAATGCTTGCTTTGGGTTATTATGCTAATGCCAAAATATTATTAGACAAAAAAGATGATGCTGCTTATCAGCTTTTAGTGAATGCTGTAAAAAGCGGAGGCAAAAACTTTGAGCCTACTTATGAAGCTAAAGAATCAAAGAGAATACTTGCCAATTATTATAGAACTTTAGCAGATAATGCTTATAATGAAGAGAGATACAATATTGCTTATGACAATTATCAAGAGGTTTTAGTTTATAACCCTAATGATGCCAATGCTTCTTCAAGAATTATTGAAAGCGGACTTAGAGCATACAGCACTATAGAATCACTTGAAAAAACTATAGCAGAGAGGGAGAGAAATCTTTTATCTACAAGATATTCAGAGCATGCAGCACATGCAGAGCTTGCTAATGCTTATTATTATTTGGCTAATAGATATTACGGCATAGCTATGTCTAAACAATATGACAGCGAAAGATATGTGCTTAGCGAGAAAAAAAGAGAAGACGGATTTTATTTGTATTTGAATAAGTCTTTTGATACTATAGTAGATAAAGCAGTCTCTTATATGGATTTTGCTATATTTCTTTATCCTGATGAAGAGAATTATTATATAAAAAAGGCTGAAATGCTTACATTTGCAGAAGCTTTAAAGATGCAGGTGATTCAAAGCGATAAAACATATAAAAGTATAATGGAATTAGTGCCAAGCTATAAAGACAATAATGTAAATAATGATAAATATATAGGATACAATCAATTAACTCTTCAAACACCAAATTTAGAAAGTGAAATAATTGATGCTCTTATAATGGCTAAAAGCAAGATAAAAACTAAGCCTAATATTGTTTCTATAATGCTTGCAAACTCTTACTTAATAAACGGAAGATACTCCGATGCGGCTAATGAATATAAAGAAGCTGAAGTTTTATTAAACAGTGTTGGAAGCGACAAGAGCAAGGCTTGGTATCATTTCTTTTACGGATATTCTTTGTGGATGAACAATGATATTAACGGAGCTTATAGAGAATATAATAAGGCAAGAGAGATTTTTGAAAGACTCGGAGATAGTGAGGCTGTATACAAAATAGTGGGATATACTTCGGTTGCAGCCATTGAGCAGAAAGACTACACTAAGGCAATAGAGTCATTATTAGAGAGAAACACTATTATTACAAACAATGTAGAGCAAAATGAACTTAATGAACTTCTTATTGCTGCTTGCTACTTAAAGCTTGAAGATTATAACAATGCCTTAAAATACTGCGATAATGTGAAGGCTAAAATAGACAGTTTGGATTCTTCTTCATATAATCCTAACTATGTGAGCATTACTTTATATGGTGCTAATATCAATGTTGTAAACTTAGGGCTTGCTTCTTTTGGAGGATATATACCGGGTGAGCCTCTTAATGTTGATAAACAGCAAATGCTTTATTCTATATATCAAGAGCTTTATGAGAAGATGGGAAGATATTCAGAATCAAGAGAGGCTTTATCTTCATATAGAAATTATATTATTAAAGATAAGCCTAAAAAATCTATACAGCCTTTAATGCTTGCTACATACTACAACAATGAAGGTTATTTATATTATAGGCAGGGTTCTGTTTCTAATTCTATTATGTCTTTTAGAAAGTCTATAGAAGAATATAGAAAAACTCTAAACTCTAATGCTATAAATAATAACCCTAGTTTAATATATGAAAATGCTCAAAATGATGCTAAAAACTATTTGAGTTTATCATCACTTTATTTAAGATATTTATCGCAAAATGATTTAACTGCTATAAGAAGAGAATTTTTTATGGAGCTTTTTGACACTACAAAAACTCTTCAGGTGCTTTCTACAAATAATGCTGTAAGCTCTAAAGACAGATTATTATTATATTCACATATAGCAGCTTTTCAATATATAATGGCTTTGAAGCTTACTGCTGAGGCTAATGATTTAATGCTTAACAGAAAGAAAAATAATGATCCTTTGGATATGAGCATGCATGATGTTAATGTTCAAAGACTTTATATGCTTAAAAATGCTATAGACAGATATAAATATATTCTTTCATCAAACTCAAACTTCCCTGTGGACTTAAAAACTGAAATAATTATTCGATACAATTTGGCTAAGGCCTATGAGCTTGCGGGCAATATTGAAGAGGCGGCGAGGGAATATATATCTGCTTTTTCTAAGGCTAAGGTTAATGCTTTTGCAGTTGAGGAGATTGCTATACTTACTACTTTAATAGATTTTAGTGAGAAGTATAGAGATATTTATCCTGACAGTCTTGATGAGCCTGTAATGTATGTGTTTAGGATATTGCAGAGATTAAGAGAAAGCGTGTTTATGATTACATTTGCAGAAGAAAATAATCTTATACTGCAAGATGCAAGGTATAAAGTTATAGAGTTTTTGGAAGGCAATTATCCTGATGCGAGCATTAATATACTTGCTATGTTTGATGCAATAGATATGCGTAAGGATTTTTTAGATAAAAGGCTTTATACACTCGGAGAGAATAATTATTATCTTAGAGATTATTATAAACTATATGAAAAAGCTCTCTATGCCTATCAAAAATATTTGTCTGCAGTAACTGCTAATTATGACAAAAAACAAGAAGCTTCATCTCTAAAAGAAATTACAGAGTATGAAAAAGAGGCTATTAAAACTTTTGAAAATACTCCTATAAAACATATAGTAATTTGCGATGTGAAGGCTAGTGATATAGATAAATCAATGCGTAGTGATGAAACTCTTATATGGGATACTTATTTTGGTTACAGATTTGTGAGGGAGAATAAAAAGACTTATTTCTATTATCAAACTAATGACTTAATAAAGACAAAAAATTATGTTACCCATATTGGTGAGAGTCCTATTGTTATAAGCAGTAATGATGCATTTGTACGCGAGCTTTATGATTCTACTGAATATATGCTTCCTGCGAAGGTTGCTTATGTTGATAACAGATTAATTTCTTTTTATAGAGTTAATAGAAACGACAGAAAAAATATAGATATGACAGCATCATCATCTTCTGCAAGCAATGCTCTTCTTACAAATAATGTTAATGCCAACTATTTTTCAAATAATGTAAGAGTGATGCAAGTTAATTATGTAGAAAATAATAATAATGAAATTAATAATGAAGAAAGCACTAATCTATATACTAATAACACCACCCGCTCCACAAACAGAGTAAGAAAGTTTAGATTTATACCTTTTGAGGATTTATTAACTAACTCTTATGTGCCTTTGGTTGTGGATATCACAGACACTAAAGCTTCTGATATATCAAACCTAATGAAAAAGAATTTCTATATACTTTATGCAGACAAGAAAACTTTTGATGAAAATAAAGAAGTATTAAAAAAAGTTAATAACATAGCATTAGTTGTAGGCAATTCTAACACATATTCAAGAATGATGTTTTATACTAATTATTTTCAAAGACTTGTAACTAATTCTTTGGAAGATAGTATGAAAGGCTATGACAACAATTTATTTACAATATACGGAAAGCCTGACAACAGTATGACTACGCTTTCAAATGAAACTTATAATTTCAAAAGCCGTTTACTCGCATCATACAAAAAAACGCCTTCTGTTAGTATGATTTCTAATATTATAAGCTATTCTCAAACCCCTAACGAGGTTATGGACAATTATGCTTATTTTATAGAAGATAGATATAATGTAAAAGATACCAACACTGCATACAATCTCTCTGAAGACGGATATAAATATTTTGCTTCCTCCTACAGCAATATAAGCGATTCTAATGCCTACTATTTTATGAAGGCAATGCTTCCTGTTTATAGAAGACTCGGAGATGAGGGTGCTGTTAAGGGTGCTAGAAGGGCTTTGCATTTTATGTATCTATATACAAATGAAAATTATCATTTAATAGATGAATATTTTACTCCACGCACATTGTCAAGATTCTTAAAGTCAGGAGAGACTGTAGAAAATAATGTGAGATACGTAAATTATATAGCACAGAGAACTATAGGCACAAACAGAAATAAAATATTAGAGATAGCAGTGCTTTATGATTTAATATATGCTAAAACTCCTTTAGATAAAGTAACAAACTTACTTACTCTAATGACAAATACAAACGAAATACTCACGGTTGCAAATACAATATTAGATAATAAAACTACAAATGAAGCTAATATATTCTTAACTATGGATTATATTTACGGCAATCAGTATATATTTGAACCTAATACTATTTCATCATTTGCTAATTTGTTTTATTCTCTTTATAAAGATAAGCCAAGTTATATATACGGACTTCTAAACAAAATAAGAGTGCCTGAGAGCGATTTTAGAAAGAATATTTATAATGCATATAACATATTCAGCAATGAAAACACTAATACTATGTTTATATTCTATTCTTATGAAGATGATAAATATACTTCTTACAGCTATGTTGTTGGTGATAGTGAAGTAAAAAAATCTTCTCTTGTATCTATTGATAAATTAAGAAATAATTTAATTAGCTTTACAAATGCCCCTGATGCCAATGAAAGAACAAAAGCATTAAAAACTATAGAGTCTCAAATGCTCTCTTCAGACATCTCTAAAAATGCCTCAAGAGTGAACACTGTTTATATTACAGGCTCTTATCCTAATTTGTTTGCTATACCTTTTGCTTATTTTAATGCCTTCAAAAATGCTGATGTTATTAAGATAAGAGAGCTTAAATATGTGCCTATGGACGTTGTTAATGTAGGCAGGGCTAATATTAAGTTAAACACTCAAACTAATTTTTACACATCATTAGAGAGTTTGGCTGTTGGTTATGCTAAGGGCAGCAGAAAAGTGCCTCTCACTCACTATATAGGAATAGACACTAATTATAATAAGCCTTATAATAAAGAAGATATATTCTTATCTCCTGCAAGAAATGCTGATATATTTAGGTATTTAAACGACAGAAGCAACAATAAATTGATGTTTACATACAGCACAGATTTAGCCGGCGATTATTATACAACTATGAAATATTTATATATGAACTTTAATAATGGCGTTATAGATTCTTATAGGTATATTAAAAATAATGCTGTAAGCCCTAATGTTATTAATGCTTCAGATATGAACACTCTATTTAAAGGAAGCTATACTTTATTTGACTACATACTTCCTGGCATACCAAAATAAAAAGCATATTTTTAAGTTAAAAACATAATTACACTTGCAAAAAATTATATTTGTTCTATACTTAACTATATACAAATATCATAAAAAGTATTATTATATTTAATAATATATAGGAGTATCAATGGACTTATTAGCACATATTTTAGCAGCAGAAACTGACGAGAAGTTTATTAGAAGCCTGCTTTCAGAACTTTTTACCAAAGATGAGCAGGATATGATTCAGCAAAGGCTTAGGATAGTCACCTTGCTTAGGAGGAAGATGCCTCAATATGAAATAGCAAAAAGCTTAAATGCAAGCCTTTGTTCCATTACAAGAGGAGCTAAGGAGTTAAAAAAACAAGATAGTGCTTTGGCGGTTATAGTTGATAAATACCTAATGAATAATAAAGAGTTTCAAGCATCTCTAAACAAGTCATAAAAATAATAAACTAATCTCATCTGCATAATTAAAATAATTTTTTTTTATAGATAAATATTCATCTGTTATAAGGAAATAAATTTTATTGTTTTTTATAATTGATGAATATTTGTCTTTAAAATCTTCTTTAAATAAAGTGTTATAATTATTTATATCTATGCCCTTTACAGTTCTCAATGAAAGAAATATAAACTCTTTTTTTTGTGTTTCTGTGTCTATATATTCTATTTCTCTATTAGGTTTTTTGTTTTGTTTGGTGTGTTCAATATAGTTTTTAATGTTTCTTATATTTTCGTATCTTTCGCTGTTGTAGTATCCTACAGCAGAAGCTCCTAATCCCAAATAATTTTTTAGTTTCCAGTAATTTGAGTTATGTATTGACTCATAATTATTAATAGCATAATTTGATATTTCGTATCTTATAAAGCCCAAATCTTTTAATGTGTTTGAAGATATTTCATAATATTCCACACTTTCCTCTTCTTTTGGCAGATAATCTCTCCATTTCTCTTCTAATGATTTTGTAAGCTCCAAATAATAAAGAGATATATGTTTTGTTTTGGGGAGTAATTCTAATGCTTTTAGAATGTCTTTTTTTGTTTGAAGCTTATCATTTAGAGGGAGGCCTGATATAAAGTCAAGGGATATATTTTCTATGCTAGAATTGTTTATTATTTTTAGGGCATTAATAATTTCTTCTAATTCTGTGTGCCTGTTGATTAGAGATAGAGATTTTTCATTGAATGTTTGAAGCCCTAATGATATTCTTATATTTTCTATACTTTCTAAAAAACTAATATATTCACTGTTTATATCATTAATGTTTGACTCTATTGTTATTTCTTTTATTAGTTTTATGTCTTGATAATTTTTGAGAATATTTAATATGTTGTCTAGCAAATATTTTAGTAAATTAGCGTTTAATACTGAAGGAGTGCCTCCTCCAAAGTATATTGTATTTATTTCTTCATTATAATCTTTTATTCTTAGTTTTAATTCTAATATAAGTGCTTCTATGTAGTTTTTATATATTTCTATATTATTCATATTAACGACAGAATAAAAATTACAGTAACTACATTTGTATGTGCAAAAGGGTATATGTATATAAAGACCTGACATTAGTTTAAGAAATCTTTAAGAGAGTTATATCTTTTGGAGTGCATTTTTTTAAGAGCCTTTTTTTCTATCTGTCTTATGCGTTCTTTGGTGAATGAATACTTCTCTCCAATTTCTTTTAAAGTTTTTTTCTCTTGGTCAAGACCGTATCTTGCATTGATTATCTCTTTTTCTATATCAGAAAGCTCTTCCATTGCTATTTTTAATTCTTCAGTAAGCTCTTTGTCAGATAAAATATCTTCTACAGTTTTGCTGTTTTTATCTTCAACCACATCAGCTAATCTGTCTTTAACGCCGTCCATATTAAAATCTTTTTCAAGCGACACATATTCATTATTCATCGCCATAATATTTCTAATTTCTTTAGGCTCTTTTTTTAATATGGAAGCCAAATCCTCAACATCGGGCATATGTCCAGTTTTGTAGTAGCATTGATGAACAGCCCTCTCCAAATCCACCAAATCCATAGCCTTGTTCAAAGGAAGTCTTATAAGTCTTGATTTTTCATTGATAGCCCTCAATATGCTTTGCCTAATCCAATAAACCGCATAAGAAATAAAATGATATCCCTTGTCAGGGTCAAATCTGTCGGTTGCTATTATAAGTCCTAAATTGCCTTCCCCTATTAAATCTTCTAAAAGCAAACCGCTGTTTTTATACTGCTTGGCAATGCTTATTACAAACCTTAAATTGCTTCTTATAAGTTTAGCCCTCGCCTGAGAATCGCCTTTTTTTAATCTTTGAGTTAATTCAATTTCTTCTTCCCTTGTAAGAAGCTTCTCCCTCTTGGCATCTGCAAAATATAAAGATATATTATTATTTTCTTCTAAATTAGTCTTTGTTCTACTATTTGGCATCTAATTTTATGCTATCCTTTTATAAGTATCTATTAGCAAGATCATGTACTACAGAATGATTAAAGGAATGTGAAGATTTATTAGCCTTAACCTTTCCTATTATAGGTCTTCCTAATATATACAAGTCTCCTATTATATCTAAAATCTTATGTCTTACAAATTCATTATCGAAATGAAGTTTAGTATTAATTACTTTACCGTCGCTAAGAAGTATATGACTTCCTATCATACCGCTTCCAGCCATACCCATCTTCTGAGCATAATCAATATTGTCTATAGTGTTAAAAGACCTAGCCTTTCCCACTTCATCAATAAATTGGTCGAAATTGTCAAACTTGTATGTATACTCCTGAACGCCGATTGTTCCTGCAAAATCTATACGCAAACTCACCTCAAGCCCATTATATGGAGAGAGTATTATATAAGTTTCATTATCATTCACGTTTCCATAGGTGAGAGTTTCATCTATCACTATAGGCTCTATATAATCATCTTGCTCAACAAAACCCGCCTCTCTCAAAGCCTCGCAAAATACCAAAGCAGAACCATCAACATTAGGCACTTCTCCGTCGCATTTTACTATTAAATTTGTTATACCCATCATATGAAGTGCTGCCAAGAAATGCTCTGTTGTTTTTATATATCTGTTCCCTGCCACCAATGCTGTAGAGTTTACCGCTCCGGATTTATCTTTTGAAAGTATGTTGGTATGGTCTAATTTTATTTGGGTGTTTGTATTAATATCTACAAAAACAATTCCTGTATTAACTTCAGCAGGCACTAAAGTGAGAGCTGTTTTTCTTCCCTCCATTAATGCAAAGCCGCTTACTACAATACTTTTAGCAATAGTTCTTTGTTTAACTTTATATTTGTTGTTAGATTTATGATTATGTGTATTGCTGTTGTTTGAGGTATTATTTTCTATACTGTTTTCATTTTTCTTAAAAACTTCATCGCATGAAGATAATAGTTTGCTTATGCTAATAGGTTTTTCTAAAAAATCATAAGCCCCCATTTTGGTAGCCCTTACCGCTGTCTCTACACCAGCATGTCCGCTCATCATAATAACAACAGTATCAGGATATTTATCTTTTATGTTTGATAATATATCCAAGCCGTCTACATTCGGAAGCCATACATCTAAAAATACTAAATCTATTTTTTTATTATTAAATATCTTTAAAGCTTCCTCATAACTGTTTGCTATATCAACGTCATAGCTCTCATCTTCTAATACATTCTTACAAGTATTTAAAATATCTTCTTCATCATCTATTATTAATACGCTATTTTTTCTCATAATTCAATTTTCCTACTCAGATATAATATTATATTAATAATATAAAATCAATATATTATATGTATAAATTATCGGAATTATGTTTAATAATATATATATTTATAGTGTTTCGATATTTTATATTACTTATTTATTAGATTTTCCTAATTTTTTAAGTAAAGTAATTAATTGCTCACTTTCTTCATCTGTCAAAGGATTCAATTTTTCTAAAAAATCGGCATGTATAGGAAATATATTTTGCATAACTTTTTTTCCTGTTTTAGTCAAAGATATCTCTACAAATCTTTTATCTAATTCTCCTTCTTTTTTTGAAATATAGCCTCTTTTTATAAGTTTATCTATTGTGTATGCTGTCGTAGCTGTAGTTAATAATATTTTTTCGGACAGTTCCTGTACATTCACAACGCTTTTTTTGTTATATAAATATTCTAAAGCTCCAAACTCACTTCCTGAAAAACCTAAAGATTTTATATTTGCTTTTACTTTTTTGATATATGCATTATGAGCTTTAGATAAAATTACAACAAGTTTTAAACTATTATTAGTATTCATATAAAGCTTCCTAAAATATTTTTTTGAATTATATAAAAAAATATTTAATTTGTCAAAATAAATTTTTCTATAAATTAAAATTAATGAAAATATTTTATGAAATTCAATATTTTATTGACAATGAAATATTTTTTGACTATATTATATATAAATCAATTAGAATTCTAATTGATTTATATGTAATTATCCTTAAGCATATGTGAGGTATTTTATGATATCTGGTAATTCATTTTGGGATGATAATATAAAAAGCGGCATGGAATACATATCAATAGGCAATAAAGAAGTATATACGTATAAAGAAGCCTCTAAGAGTATGTATGACATATTATTAAGCAGTGCTTGTAAATATAAAGATAAAATAGGGATAGTTGATAGCTGCGGCAAGGGATATTCATATAATCAATTATTAAATCTTGTAGATGAGTTTGCTTGTTATTTGTCTAAGAGTATGAGCAAAGCAAGTAAAGTTGGTATATTATTATCTAACAGAGTAGAGTTTTGTATTAGCATTATGGCATTATCCAAATTGGCTTGTGTTTCTGTAATTTTTCCATCTAAGTATAAGGCATCTGAGGTAAAGTCATTATATGATAAGATTCATATAGATTGTTTAATAGTAGAAGATTCATATTTAGATTATTTTTCTGATGAAGAGAAATTGAATAAAGTAGTATGTGAAAGCAGCGGTGAGTATGGTTTTCATTACATATATAACAGCAGTTTATCATTTCATAATGAAGAAGTTATTTCAAGAGATTTACATGATGATGCCATTATAATGTTTACTTCAGGCACTACTTCTAAGAGCAAGGCTGTATTATTAAAGAATTACAATTTAGTTCATGCCATTATAAGTTATAATAGGATTTTATCTATCACAGAGAAAGATATATCTATAATAGCTACGCCAATTTATCATATAACAGGTATTATAGCATTGTTTGGTCTTTTTATTTATTCTGGGGGGCTTTTATTTTTAAAGAAATCATTCAATGCCAAAGAGGTATTAGACACTGTATTAGCGAATAATGTTACATTTATACATGCCTCTCCTACTGTATTTTCTCTTCTTATAGAGTTAATGGATAATTATCCATCTCTTCCGAGTTTAAGGAGTTTTGCTTGCGGAAGCAGCAATATGACGCCTAATAATATTTTAAAAATAAAAGAGTGGCTTCCTCAAGTAGATTTTCATACTGTATATGGTTTAACAGAGACATCTTCTCCGGGCACTATATTTCCTATAGGTGCGGCAGACAGCAAGTATATAGGCTCATCTGGATTACCTATACCGGGTTTTGATATAAAGATAGTAGATGAAGAGTTTAAAGAATGTAAGTTTGGTGAAATTGGTGAGATATGTGTGAGGGGGGCTGTGGTATTGGAGAGGTATTACAATTTAGATAGCGACAGCATAGTAGATGGCTGGTTAAAGACTGGGGATATAGGATATTTAAATGAAGATGGGTATTTATATGTGGTAGATAGGAAAAAAGATTTAATTAATAAGGGGGGAGAGAAGATTTGCAGTTTTGATGTTGAAAATGAGATATCTAAGATTGAGGGGGTATTAGAGTCTGCGGTGGTGGCGAGATTAGATGATAAATACGGAGAGGTTCCGGTTGCTATGGTAAAACTCATGTCTGGATATAGTTATAGTTATGAGGATTTTTATAAGATTTTAATTAATAACTTAGCTAAATATAAAGTTCCTGTAGACATTATATTTACAGATGAGTTGCCAAAAACTGCGAATGGAAAAGTAGACAAAAAAGAAATAAAAAAAATTTTTAATAATAAATAAAAAAAGGAAAGGATTGTATGTTAAAAAATAATTTCATAACAGCACAAGAAGCAGCAGAAATAGTTGAGGATAATAAGACTATATGTACTATAGGTATGACATTAGTAAGTGCCAGCGAATCTATATTAAAGGCTTTAGAGAAGAGGTTTTTAGAGACTAAGCATCCTGGCAATCTTACTTTATTACATTCTTGTGGACAGAGTGATAGAAAAGATGGTATACAGCATTTTGCTCATGAAGGATTTGTTACAAGGATTATCGGTTCGCATTGGGGATTGCAGCCTAGATGGATGGAGATGATTGCTAACAATAAAGTAGATGCTTATTGTATGCCTCAAGGACAGATAGCACAGCTTTACAGGAGCATGGCTTGCGGTTTACCCGGTAAGATATCTAAGGTTGGTTTAAAGACATTTGTTGATCCTCGAGTAGAGGGCGGAAAGATGAACGAGAGAACTAAGAAGCTTAATGAAGATATGTCTGAAATTATTATGATAGATAATGAAGAGTATATGTTATACAAATCTATACCTATAGATTATTGTATAATAAGGGGAACTGTATGCGATGAGATGGGTAATTTGACAACAGACGAAGAGGCTATGAAGTTAGAAGTATTGCCTGCTGTGTTGGCTACAAAGAGATTTGGGGGCAAGGTAATAGCACAAGTTAAGCATGTTGCAGAAACAGGAACATTAAATCCAAAGAGTGTTACAGTACCGGGAGTATTTATAGACCATGTAGTAGTTTGTGATAATCCATTTGAAGACCATAGACAAACATCTTCTTGGTATTTTGATCCGTCTTATTGCGGTCAATTAAGAGCACCTCAAAGCAATATTCAGCCGTTAGAGTTTAGTGTTAGGAAGTTTATAGGACGCAGGGCTTGTATGGAAATAAAGGCTGGAGATATTATCAATTTAGGAACTGGGATACCAAATGATGTTGTAGGAAAGATATGTAATGAAGAGGGGGTTGCTGATGATATTATGATTACGGTAGAGTCTGGAATATACGGAGGGGTACAGGCTAGCGGAATAGATTTTGGTATAGGGAAGAATTTATATGCAATGATTACGCATCATGAACAGATGGATTATTATAATGGAGCGGGGGTTGATGTTACATTTATGGGGGCTGGCGAATTGGATCAATATGGAAATGTTAATTCTACGAAGATGGGAGACAGATGTACTGGGGCTGGAGGTTTTATAGATATTACTCAAAATGCTAAAAAAGTTGTATTTTGTGCTACTTTTACGGCTTCAGGATGTGAGTATTCTTTTGAGAACAATCAATTAAAGATAGTGAAAGAGGGCAAGATTAGGAAGATGGTTTCTAAGGTTGGGCAGATATCTTTTAATGGGGAGATTGCTAGGGCTAAGGGACAGAAGGTTGTTTTTGTAACGGAGAGGGCTGTATTTGAGATAGTGAAAGAGGGGGTTGTTCTTACAGAGATAGCACCGGGTATAGATTTACAAAAGGATATATTGGAGCTTATGGATTTCAAGCCTATTATTGCTGAGAATTTAAAAGTAATGGATTTAGATTTATTTAATATAGAAGGTAAATCTAATTTAAAAGATAAAATTATTAATAATAAAAAATAGGGGGTATTAGATATGTCTAAGATTTTAGATGGTAAAGTAGCCATAGTTACAGGTTCTGGAAGAGGATTAGGAAAGGGAATAGCAAAGAAATTAGCTGAGAAGGGGGCTAAGGTTATAGTTTCAGATGTGATTATGGAGAATGCCAAAGAATGTGTTGATGAGATAAAGAGAGATGGAGGAGAGGCTTTATGTGTTGCTTGCAATATTGCAAAATTAGAAGATGTTTGCAATATATATGCTGTTGCTATTAAAGAATACGGCAGTGTTGATATAGTTGTAAACAATGCGGGTATTAATAAAGATGCCATGCTTCATAAGATGACAGATGAGCAGTGGGATAATGTTATAGCTATTAATTTAACAGGAACTTTTTATATGACCAGAGAGGCTGCAAAGATAATGAGAGAGAAAGGATATGGAAGGATTATTAATATTTCTTCTATGAGCTGGCTTGGCAATATTGGTCAGGCTAATTATGCTGCTTCTAAGGCTGGAGTTATTGGGGTTACTAAGACTGCTGCTAGAGAATTGGCTTCTAAGGGTATAACTTGCAATGCTATTTGTCCTGGTTTTATAGAGACAGATATGACAAGAGGCGTACCAGAGAAGGTTTGGGATATAATGATTAGCAAGATACCTGCAGGAAGGGCTGGAAGTGCTGAAGATGTTGGAAATATGGTTGCGTTTTTAGCATCTGATGAGGCTTCTTACATAAACGGTCAGATAATAGAAGTTAGCGGTGGAATGATATTATAATTTTATATAAATATAAAGGAGTTAACTATTATGAATAAAAAAATTGTATTAATTAGCGGGGTAAGAACTGCTATAGGTGAGTTTATGGGAGGACTTAGCTCTATAAATCAGATAGATTTAGGAGGTATTGTTATTAAAGAGGCTGTAAATAGAGCTAAGATATCCAAAGAGAAAGTAGATGAGGTTATAGTTGGTAATGTAGGACAGATAGCTGACAGCGGATTTATAGCAAGAGCTGCGATGTTTAAAGCTGGATTAGAAAAAGAAACTACAGCATACAGCGTTAATAGACAATGCGGAAGCGGATTACAAGCTATAGTAGATGGGGCTTTAGAGATAATGACTGGAAATTCTAATGTTGTAGTTGCATGCGGTACAGAGAATATGTCAAGACTTCCATATTATGTTACTAATGTTAGAGGCGGCTATAGAATGGGACATCAGCAATTGGAAGACGGACTTATAGATATATTGACTTGGCCTTTAGGACCTTTTCATAATGGTACTACTGCTGAGAATGTTGCTGATAAGTATTCAATAAGCAGAGAGGATCAAGATAAGTTTGCTTTATCTAGTCAGGAGAAGATGATAAAGGCACAAGATGAAGGTAAGTTTAAAGAAGAAATAATACCAGTAGAAGTAAAAACAAAAAAAGAAACTATGATTATAGATACAGATGAGCACCCTAAGAGAGGACTTACTTTAGAAAAGTTATCTAAGTTAAAGGCTGCTTTTAGAGAGAATGGTTCTGTTACTGCGGGTAATTCATCTGGTATAAATGACGGGGCTGCTGCTGTGGTATTAACTACTGAAGATATGGCTAAGGAATTGGGAGCTAAACCTTTGATGGAGTTTGTGGGTTATGCTGTGGCTGGTAATGAGGCTGAGTTGATGGGTTTTGGTCCTGCTTTGTCTACTAAGAAATTATTGAAAAAACTTAATATGAGTATTAAAGATATTGATTTGGTAGAATTAAATGAGGCATTTGCTTCTCAGAGCTTAGCAGTTATTAGAGACCTCGGCTTAGATGAAAGTATAGTTAATGTTAATGGCGGGGCTATATCTCATGGACACCCTGTTGGTGCTACTGGCTGTATATTGACTGTAAAAATGATGCATGAGATGAAGAGAAGAAAATCTGAGTTGGGTTTAATAAGTATGTGTATAGGCGGCGGTCAAGGAATTTCTGCTATATTTAGAAATTTACAATAATAAATACTTATTGGGAGTACAAATAATGGAAAAGAAAGTTTCTGTTATAGGTTCAGGGTTAATGGGCAGCGGAATAGCTCAGGTATTTGCATATTCTGGATTTAATACTGTTTTGATTGATATTAAAGAAAGTTTTGTAGAGAATGCTTTGAGTAAAATAGAAAAACAATTAGAACGTATGGTAGAAAAAAATAAATGTTCTAATGATGAGAAAAATGCTGTTTTATCAAGAATCAAAATTTCTACTAACTATGATGATGCTAAAGATAGTGAGTTGGTTGTAGAGGCTGTAAATGAGAATATTGAGATAAAAAAAGATGTTTTTAGGAAGTTAGATAGTATATGTAATAAAGAAACAATACTCGCTTCTAATACTTCTACTTTATCTATAGCTTCTTTGGCATCTGTAACTAACAGAGCAGATAAAGTGATAGGTATGCATTTTTTTATTCCGGCACCTGTGATGAAATTGGTTGAGATAATACCTTCTATTAATACTTCATTGGAAACTTTAAATTTTATTAAAGATGTATCTGATAAACTTAATAAAGTTTCTGTAACAGCGAAAGATTTTCCGGGCTTTATTGTTAATAGAATATTTGTTCCTATGTGGAATGAAGCTATGTTTTTAGTTATGGAAGGCATAGACCCAAAAGATATAGACAATGCCATGAAATATGGAGCTAATTTACCTATGGGACCTTTGGAGTTGGCAGATTTTGCTGGGCTTGATACGGTGCTTTCTGTAATGAATACGTTATATGATGGGTTTAAAGATTCCAAATTTAGACCATGTCCTCTTCTTGTCAAAAAAGTAGAATCCGGTAATTTGGGAAGAAAAACAGGAAAAGGATTTTATGATTATAAATAAACATTATTCAAGGATATTATTATGAAGAAAAGTACAAAAATATTGTTTATACTATTTAATATTTGCTATTTTTTATTTGACTATGTAATAGTAACAATTATACCTAATCCTATTTTATTTGGGTGGCTGCCGCTTCAGCTTTGTATATTGTTATTCTTGCCTGTACCTGCTTCTATAGTTTGGGGATTGTATTTTAATGCATTCTTTAAAACGCAAGAGCATGTTAATTATTCAAAAAAACAATAATTTAGGAGAAAAAAACTATGATAAATTCAATTCTTATTTCTATTGGTATATTAATATATTCAGTATTTATAGTTTTTCATGGATTTAGAACTTTTAAAACTACTAGTAAATCTTCTGAAAGTTTTTTTACTGCTAATAGAGGATTAAATCCGTTTATATTGTTATGTACTACTTCTATATCTGTATTTTCTGCTTTAGCTTTTTATGGAGCTCCTGCTGGAATTTATAGAGACGGTATAGGGTTCTATTCTAACACAGGCGGAATGGTAGCCGGTTTAATGTTCGTAATACTTGGATATAGATTATGGATATTAGGTAAAGAATATGGTTACAGCACTCCTGTTGATTTCTTGAGGTCTAGATTTTATTCTGAGTTTTACGGCATATTGATAGCTTTAGTATTAATAATATTTATAGTTCCTTATGTAGCAATGCAATTAATAGCTATAGGCGATGCTGTAGTTGTAACTACTAATAGCTTAGTTCCTTATGTAATAGCTGTTGCTGTTGGTACTATAGTAGTATCATTACATATTATAGGCGGCGGTATGGGCGGCGTAGCTTGGATGGATACTTTCCACATGATATTGGGATTCGGTACTTTAATAGTATTAATTTCATATCTTACTATCAAACATTTCCCTGACGGCGGATTTGCTCAAGCTGTAAAAATTATTATGGAAAATACTGAGACTGCTTCTATTTTATCTATGCCAGGACCTAGAGGTACTTTTAATTGGCAGGGTATGATAGGTAATGCTTTAACTGGAGCTATAGCTACTGTTGTATGGCCGCATATATTTATGAGAACTTTTGTAGCTGCTAACAAAGATAATTTCAGACAAATGTCTTGGGCTATGCCTTTATCATATGTTTTGGTTTATACTCCTATAGTGCTTATAGGTGCTATATTAGCTCCTGCTATATTAGGTCCTAATTTCCCTAAACCTGACAATGTTGTAGCTGTTTTATCTACACAATATGCTCCGCCTCTTGTATCTTTCATATCTTTATTATGTTTGTTTGCATTTGGTGTATCTACTGCTGACTCTTTATTGTTATCTGCTTCTGCTATTGCTTCAAGGGATATTTATTTGCATAAATTTAAAAATGATGTTGCTACTTCTTCTAAAGATGTTGTAACTTTCGGCAGAATAGTATTGTTTGGATTAATGATTATAACTTTAGTGATTGTAGCTATAAGACCTGCTTCTATTACAGATTATGCTTATAAATTGTCTTCTCCTTTCTTTGCTCAAATACTTCCTGAAACTGTGGGAGGATTATTCTGGAGAAGAAGCACTAAAGAAGGTGCTATAATTGGTACTATAGGCGGATTAATAACTGCAATAGTATTTACATTCTTTGTAGCTCCGCCTTTAGGTTTCTCTGCTCTTATATGGGCTTTGGTTGTTAATACTATTTTATTTGTAGCAGTTAGTCTTGTTACTAAATGTCCTGAAGAAGTTGTAGTGAAATTCCATAATAGATTAGATTCTATTATATATTCTGGTGCTGAAACTTCTTCTGTAACTGAAGATTCTTTAGCTAACATAGTAAATAAATAATAATTAATACACAGAGTAGATGCAAAAACAAAAATTTGCATCTATTCTGTAATTATAATATTATGGTAAGTTTATGAGAAAAGATATTGACAATATAATGACTTTTAGTGTTTATGGTATAAAAATCAAACATCCTAATAATTGGGATATATTTATCAATAATCAGATGCCTTTTAAATTTGATAATGGTTTTGTAAAGATTGATTCTTCTGCTGTAAAGAAAAATGATTCGAGTATGATTTTAAGATGGATAAAAAGCTGTAAGATTAATTCTATTGATGACTATATAACTGAATATAAAAGGCAGTTTAATGTTAAAAATAAGAAGTATAAAAATGATTCATATCAATTATTAGAATTAGAAAAAATAAATGATAATATGTATTTTTCTTGGTCGAGGATTACGGCAAATCATAGTATTTTTAGAATATTAAAAAACAATGAAACTTTTGATTCTTTGCAATTGTCATTTTTTGATGTTAATACAGGAAGATTAGTAATACAAACTATAACTACAAGTAATATAGATACTAAATTTGAATATTATAAAGATATTTTATTGCAATTAGAATGTGAATAACAAAAAAAAAAATTTAACATTAGGATATTTATTTATGAATAAGATAATAATAATACCAGATTCATTTAAAGGAAGTGCGAGCAGTTTAGAGGTTGCTGAATGTATAGAGAGGGGGGTATTAAAAGTATTAAAAGATGCTGTTATAAAGAAGATTCCAATAGCAGACGGAGGGGAAGGCACTGTAGAGAGTGTGATTTATGCTGCTGGGGGAGAGTTTATAAGAGTTGATGTAAAGAACCCTTTAGGCAAAACTGTTAATGCTAAGTATGGATTAATTAATAAAAGTCAGGCGGTTATAGAGATGGCAGAGGCTTCCGGAATTACATTAGTGAGTGAGAAAGAGAGAAACCCTTTAAAATCTTCTACCTATGGAACGGGGGAGCTTATAAGAGATGCTATTAAGAGAGGGGTTAAAGAGATACTTATTGGAATTGGCGGAAGTGCTACTAACGATTGCGGTATTGGAATGGCTAATGCTTTGGGGTATAGATTTTTAGATGAAAACGGTAAAGAGCTTGAGAGTATTGCTGAGAACATGATAAAAGTAAAAAGCATAGATGACAGTAATGTTGATAAAAGACTTTTTGACATAAAAATAAATGTGGCCTCTGATGTTAAGAATGTGCTTTATGGAGAAGATGGAGCTACTGCTATATACGGCAAACAAAAGGGTGTTACTAAAGAGAGTTTTGATGTGCTTGATGATGGGCTTAAAAATATTGCTAAGCTAATAAAAGAAAAATATAAAAAAGAAATTGACTTTATAGAGGGTGCTGGTGCTGCCGGAGGTTTAGGAGGCGGGCTTATTGGTTTTTGTAATGCGGAGATTAAAAGCGGAATTGACGCTATGCTTGATATAATTAATTTTGAGAAAGAGCTTGAAGGAGCTTCTTTGGTTATTACAGGAGAGGGAGCTATTGACGGGCAGACAAAAAAGGGAAAGGTTCCTGTGGGTGTTGCAAGAAGGGTAAAAAAATTAAACAAAGATATTTCTGTTATTGCTATAGTTGGCGATATTAGAGATGGTGCTGAGGCAGTTTATGAGATGGGTATAGATTCCATTATGCCTGCTTTAAAGAGAGCTATGCCGCTTGAGGAGGCAATTGCTAATTCTAAGGTTTTGATAGAAGATGCTTCCGAGAGGGCTTTGAGGTTTATTACTATTAATATATGAAAAATTGTATTTAGCTGTTTGCATATAGGTTTTGTTGTAGTTTTTTTGCCTATATGCAATGGCTCTTAATTTTTTATTTTATTTCAAAAAAATTATTTATTATCATTTTATAAGTGTTATTTATAATTTATAAAAATATAATCACTTTAATACTTACTAAAGATTTTTGTATTTTTTGAATTTCTATTTTGAAGTTAATATTTGCAGGGACTAGACATACGAGCTGTAGCACCTTTCCGCACGATATAACCTCTTATTAACATGTATATTTTATGCGTGCGGGTTGTTATGTTTTTTATTATTTGTGGTGGCTTTGCCCCCATACCCCCAGTTCTTTTGCTGCCGCAAAGAACCAAAAAGGCTGCATTCAATAAATTATAGCTTTTTATATATTCAAAAAAGCTAAAGCACTTGCGTTTTCGCGAAGCGTGCCCGAATAGTGAAAACTTTGACAAAGTCCGCAAAGCTAAGGCGGGAAAAAGTTGATAATTATAATTTATAAAAATATAATCACTTTAACACTTACTAAAGATTTTTGTATTTTTTGAATTTCTATTTTGAAGTTAATATTTACGGGGGCTATCCCCCTCAAATAAAAAACTTAAAAATTATATTAATAATCTAAATACTACATTATTGATTTTATATTTTTTAGATTTATAATAGTAAACATAATTTAATTAACATATTTATTTAAAATTATATAATAAATTATAATAAAATAGTAAGATAATAAAATAATAAGGAAACACAACAATGAACAAAATTATACCTTTCTCGCCGCCTGATATTACAGATAATGAAATTGAGGCTGTAGTTAATGTTTTAAAATCCGGCTGGATTACTAGCGGACCTGTAAACAAAGGGCTTGAAGAGGAGCTTTCTAAATATATAAACGTTAAGAGGGTAAAGCTTTTATCCAGTGCTACTATGGCTATGGAGCTTGTTTTAAAAATATTTGGCGTTACTGAGGGCGATGAGGTGATAGTGCCTGCGTATACTTATGCTTCTACTGCTAATGTGGCTATACATTTAGGGGCTAAGGTTGTATTTATTGATGCGGCTGATAATGACTTTAATATAGATTTGGAAAAACTTGAAAATGCTATTACAAGTAAAACAAAAGCTGTTATTGCTGTTGATGTTGGCGGTAAGCCTTGTGATTATGACGGCATTATAAAAATACTCGAAAAGAAAAAAGATTTATTTACTCCATTAAATACAAATAAATATCAAAAGCAATTAAACAGGGCTTTATTTTTGCTTGATGCTGCTCATTCTATTGGTGCTATCTATAAAGGAAATAGGGTAGGCTCTCAGGCTGATTTTTCTTCTTTCTCATTTCATGCTGTAAAGAATGTTACAACTGCTGAGGGTGGGGCTTTGAGTTTTAATGATATTGGAGATATTAACGCTGATGAGATTTACAAAGAAGTGTCTGTTTGGGCTTTGAATGGTCAGAATAAAAGTGCTTTAGATAAAACAAAATTAGGAAGCTGGAGATATGATATTGAGGTTGCTGGCTATAAGTGCAATATGAGCGATATTCATGCGGCTATTGGTTTATCGCAATTAAGAAGATATGATGAGATGATTAAAAACAGAAAAAACATTGTGAATATATATAACAGTGTTTTGGGAGCGAGCAAAAAAGTTATACTTCCTGTTTTTAAAGACGATGAGGCTGAATCATCTTATCATTTGTATTTGATGAGAATTAAGGATTATGAGGAGGCTGATAGGGATTTACTTATAGAAAATATGTCAAAACTTGGTATAGTGCTTAATGTGCATTATTTGCCTCTTCCTTTTCACAATGCATATAATGTTTATAAGGATTATGCGGATAATAATTATATAAATGCTTTTAATTTGTATAAGAATGAAGTAACTTTGCCATTATACAGCACACTTAAAGAGGAGGACGCTTTATATATTGCGAAGAATGTTTTTAGGTATTTGGAGAGCAACTGAGCTTAGGAAGAAGCGGTTGTGTTTTTTAGTATATATTAAATAACTATAATTTATGTCTTTGTTTTTATTCAACTTTTTCCCGCCGCAAAAAGTTGCAAAAAATGCAAGTGTTTTAGCTTTATATATTTGGAGTATATAAAATAATATTTATATTTTGTTATAAATAAAAAGCTATATTTTATGAAATGCAGTCTTTTTGGTTCTTTGCGGCAGCAAAAGAACTGGGGGAGCGGGGGCTAGCCCCTGCAAATAAAAAAAGATAAAAATTTTTTAGTATATATTAAATAACTATAATTTATGTCTTTGTTTTTATTCAACTTTTTCCCGCCGCAAAAAGTTGCAA
>NZ_CAKVGN010000031.1 GCF_934747485.1 uncultured Brachyspira sp.
GTTTATCTTTACTTAATTTACTGCGTTTCATACTTAAATTTTAACAAATTTCAGTTATCTAGGACAGCCCCAAAAATTAAATTGTTTTTTTACCATTTATCATATAATATAATAACAAATTTTTAAAGAGTGAAAATATGATTGAGAATAATAAAAATAATATATTAGCTATTGTATCTTTAGTTTTATTGAGTTTTGCTTTAGGCACTTGCGAGTTTATAGTGATAGGTGTTTTAACAGATATTGCTGAAAGCTTCAATGTTAGTGAAGTTATTGCAGGCGGATTAGTTTCCATGTTTGCATTAGCCTACTCTATATGCACGCCTTTTTCTGCAGCTGTTGCTGGAAAGTTTAACAGATTTAACTTTATAATATTTACAAGCATTATATTTATAATAGGAAATTTCTTATGTTCTTTAGCTTTTAATTATAATTTTTTAATGATAGTAAGAATATTTTTAGCAATTATTTCCGGAGCATTAATTTCTGTATCAATATCATTTACGCCTTATATTTCTAATAAAGAAAAAAGACCTATGGTTGTGGCTTGGATTTATTCGGGTTTTAGCATAGCTTCGATTTTTGGAGTTCCAATAGGCACTACTATAAGTTATAAATTTGGCTGGAGGGCTTCTTTTATTTTTATATCTATTTTTAGCATATTAATGCTCATAATGATGATTATTGCCCTACCAAAAAATACTCCTCAATATAAAATAAAATTATTACATCAATTTGTTATATTTAAAGATATTAGATTTATATTAAGCACATTAACAATTCTTTTTGGAGCAGCGGCTTCTTATGTATTTTATACCTATTTAAAACCAATATTATTAAACTATGTTCATATAGAAAATCAGTATATTAGTGTTGCTTTATTAATTTTCGGAATAACTGTTCTTTTTAGTAATTTGCTTTCTGGAAAATTGGCTGAGCATAATGGAGTTTATAATTTGAGATTTATATTTATACTACAGTTTATATGTATGATTGTTTTGCCATTTGCTTTTAACAATTACATAACTTCTGCTGTAGTAATATTATGCATAGGTTTTTTAATGTATTTAATGAATTCTCCTGTACAATTAAATATTTTAGATTTTACAGAGAGAGATTATCCTTCTTGTATTACTTTAGCTTCTTCAAATAATTCTTTTTCATTTAATTTTGGTATAGCTTTAGGTTCATTTGTTGGAAGCAGTATATTTGACAGTTTTGGTCTTAAATGGGTTGGTTTTGGAGGAGCTGTATTATCAGTATTGGCTTTCATTAACATTGTAATGTTAAACAAGTTTAATAGACAATAATTTTATTGTTTATATATTAATTAATATTTTTTATTATAAGGAGTTTAAAATTATAAGGAATTTATTAAAAACTATTTTTATAATTTTTATTTTTGTAGGCTGTACAAATGACAATACTTCAGTAAATAATATTGTTAAATATAAAGGTACATATACAGAAAATAATATTACATACAATGGAAGTGCCATAGAGGCTAATGCTGCGATTATAGTAGAAGAGAGCGGTAAAGTTACTCTTGAAATAAAGTGGACTAGTCAAACAGTTAGTTTTTATGCTGATGCTGATTTAATTAAAGAACTATCAAGTACAAAATTTGAAGTTAATAGTTCAGGTCAATACTTATCATTAGATTTTTCAAGCGGGCTTTCTTTTACATATAATCAAGGTGCTGATAATTATTCTAGAAATTTGATTAAACAATAATTTACTTAGTTCTAATAAAAATATTGACAATTTATTATTTTTACCTTAAAGTTAACATAATTTATAGATAGGATAAAAAAATGAAAAGACTATTTGCAATATTATCTTGTATTTTTATTTTAGCTTGTTCCAATGATGTAAACAACAATGAAGTAATAAAGGTAAGTGTTGGGGCAGAGCCTCAAAGTATAGACCCATCATATTTATCTGCAATTGACAGTATGATTTATGCTGTACATGTATTTGAAGGTTTAGTTACAAAAGATAAAGAAGGAAACATTGTTGGAGGGGCTGCAGAGAGTTGGGAAGTTTCTCCTGACGGTTTGAATATTATATTTCATTTGAGAGATAATGCTAAATGGTCTGATGGTAAAAAAATTACAGCAGATGAGTTTGTATATTCTTTTAGAAGATTGGTTGATCCTAATACGGCATCTTCTTATGGTTTTTTAGCTTCTCCTATTAAAAACGCTGATAAAATAATGGCCGGCAAACTTAGAAAAGAAGAATTGGGAGTTGAAGCAATAGATGAAAAAACTTTGTTAATAAAATTTGAATCTCCAACTGCATATTTTTTAGAATTATTTTGTATACCTATATTTTCACCATTAAGAGCAGACTATATTGAAGATAATGAGAAATGGACTTTTTATCCAAACACATATATAGGTAATGGTCCTTATAAAATGATAGAGAGAAAAACTGATGAATTAATATCATTAGAATTAAACACCAATTATTGGAATAAAGATAATATGGTTGCTAATAGAATAGATTTTGTAATGCTTTCAGATATATCAACAGCATATGCAGCATTAAAAGAAGGCTCATTACACTACTCTTCAAGAATACAAAATAATGATATAGAGCTTTTAAGAAACGAGGGGTATTTAGTTATAACACCATCTTTGGGCACTGCTTACTATGCTGTAAACAACACAAATGAAGTATTGAAAGACAAAAGAGTGCGTAAGGCTTTGGCATTAGCAATAGACAGAAATTATATAGTAGAAAATATCACAAAAGGCGGAGAAGTTCCTGCTGGTGCGTTTATTCCATTTGGGCTTAAAGATGTAAACGGAGACTTTAGAGAAAACGGCGGAAATTATTTTAGCGTATCAAAAGAAGATTATGAGTCAAATGTTGAAGAGGCAAAAAAACTTCTCGCTGAAGCTGGATACAGCAATGGAACTAACTTTCCTGTTTTAGAGTTTAAAACAAATCCCGGTGCCGGAGTTACTATAGCTGAAGCGGTGCAGCAGATGTGGAAAGAAAATTTAAATGTAGATATGTCTATCACTCAAGAAGAATGGTCTGTTTTTCAAAAGAATAGACAAACAAGAAATTATACAGTATGCCGTGCAGATTGGATTGGTGATTATTTGGACCCTATGACTTTTGCTCAATTATTCACTTCAACAAGTGCAGGCAACAGAGTGGGATACAGTAATATTAATTATGATAACCTCATAAAAGAAGCACAATCTACTATAGACAATAATAAAAGAATGAACAATATGCACATAGCAGAAGATATGCTTATAGGCGATGATATGGCTTTAATACCTTTATATTATTATACAGCACCTTCTATGAAAAGTCCTAAACTAAAAGATGTTGCAGTTGATACTTTGGAAATAAGAAGGTTTTTTTATTCTTATTTGAAGTAATAATAATTTTGTTATAAATGCATTTGTTTAAGTATAAAATAAATGCATTTATAATTTTTTTGTTTTTTATATACGCTCGCATATAAATGTAATTAATTCAGTCGCCCCCATATCTAAAGGTACTTCTTTCAGTCGCAGGCACTTCCTTCGGTCGCTGTGCGGACTTCGTCAAAGAACCAAAAAGACTGCATTTTTAACCTAAATTTAGGTATCTTAATATATTTAATACATATTTTTTAAATATAAAGTTATAGTATTTGCGTTTTTTGCAACTTTTTTGTGCGGCAAAAAGTTGATAATATTTTCATAATGTGTAGTGATTAACAATTTAAAATTGTTTAAGTATATACTATTTAATCTTTTGGTATATGCATTCAAATGTGTCGCCAAGATTAAATTTCTGTGCAAGCTTCTTATATATTTTTTCAGATATTTTTGAATTCTTAAACAGCTTAAATATATCAGTAAACCTATTATAATAAATACTCTGATTTTCTAAACTAATTCTCTTTAGCGAATATTTAGCAAAAAACATATCCAAAGATTTAGGATTAGCTTCAAATGCATGATCGCTAGGAACTATAGAATAATAATCTTTATTAAACCTTCCGCTAACCCCATAACCATTAGGCATAGCTAAAGCAAATATACCATCATCTTTTAGAGAATATAAAATATTTTCAAAAATCTTATCAAAATTATAAATATGCTCCACAACATACCAAGCCGTAATTATGTCATACTCTTTCTCTTTATAATTAAAATCAACTAAAGAATAATTATGCACATTTAAGTTTAAAGTATTAACACAGTAATTTGAAGCATACTCGCTTATCTCTATACCCTCAGTAATATATCCATAATTAGAAGCCTCTTTAAGAAAAAAACCCATAGCACTTCCAATATCTAAAACTTTTCCATTTGGTTTTATTTGCTTTATCTTTTCTATTCTTCTCTTTGCTAATCGGCTTAAATTTTCAACATCCTCTTCATATGTTTTGCCGTATTGTTTTTTATAATCTTCTACAAAATATTTTGATGAATAATCTGTAAAAGGCGATAAAAAATATTTTCTAAATAAAGTATTGCAATTGCAGCATTTATATAAATTAGATTCCAAATTTCTATTTTTTCTCTCTGCATTTCCTCTGCCGCATAAAGGACATTTTATATCTTTAAAATCTTTTATATTAGAAAAAATAGTCTTTAGTCTTTCTATAGATTCATCAGTATTTATCTGCTCAGCATTAGCTATTAAACTATTTTGCTTTTCTTTATCGTTTATAAAACCCTCTATTTTTTCTACACTCTCATCAATATTGGCATCTTCAAAAAATCCCAAATTAAAAAATATATCATCACACTTATTAGTCAATTCATCATGATATTTAGTGGGTGAAAAAAGTATAGTAGGAATCTTTGACTCTATACATTCAAAGGCAGTAAGACCAAAATATGTTATAACAGCAGAATATGAATGAGCAAATATATCCTTTGAAAAATCAATATACTCTATATTAGAAAACTCACTTTCTTTTTTAAAATCTATTATTAGAAATTTTTTATAAGTTATTTTTGATATTATTTGAATTGCTTTATCTTTTAGTTTTTTATTGAACCCTAAATAAACAAGTATGGGAGAGTCTTCATTATATATAGGTTTTACAGCATTGTTTAATATAGTAGTAATAAAGGGTTTAATATTTACTTCTTTAGAATTGTCTAAATTTGGAAGCATCTCTATTACAATATCAGCAAGCCTCCTCTCGCTTCCAACACTGTCTACTATTATAACAGATGATATTTTTTTCAAATAGCTTATATATTTCTCTTCAACTTCCCTCGAATCAACAATTATAATGTATGGTTTTATTTCTGCTATCTTATTAAACTCAATAGTTTTTATATCAGTTCTTTTATATAATTCACTATCATTATTTACAGGAGAAAAAGTGAAGTTGTATATATCGCTTAACCTATCAGCAATAAGATTCATTCGAGTAAAATGACCATATCCATATATACCATTAATGTCTGTTATTATGCATATATTTTTTTTTATCTCATTTAACATACAAACTCTTTTTTATAAAAATATAAAATAATTCTAAAATAGAATAAAAATCATACAAGATTATACAACAAAAACTTATAATTACAAATAATATAATTATAGTGTATTATTCTTTATTTTTTCTTCAGCATTTTTAAAATATCTATCATAAGCCTTTTTACAATAATTTTCATGCTTACTCTTTTGATTTGTTGGAGGGTTTTCAAATTTGTATGGACCATTCACTTTCCAAGCTGTAAGAATACCTATGTTAATAGCATTTACCGGGCATCTAAAAGCACAGCTTGCACACATAACACATCTGTTCTTAAACCTAATATCTCCATTATCATCATTATAAATATTATTAACAGGACATTTCTTCACGCACAAATTGCAATGAGTACATATATTTTTTACTTTAAAAAGATTACCATTAACTTTCATCGCAGGGTGTTCTATCCTAAAAAGAAAAGCAATAAATCTTCCAAATGGGAATTTTTTAAGAAATACTTTTTTACCTTCTAATATCTCTTTTAAATCTACATTACATAATTTTTTAGCAGTATTCCACATCTTTGCCGCCATCTCATCAGTATGCCTAAACACCAAATTATAAGGCATTACATAATGATACTCATTTGTAAGAATATATCCTTTTTTGTTTAATCTAACCATTATAGGTTCTGATGATATGTTATTTATTGATAATGGTTCACCTGAAGTTTTTAGTATAAATATTTTTTTATTTTCTGTTTTTGGAAATAATTTTATTAAATCAAAAATTGGATATGGAGCATTAAAACCATGTATCGGATATGCTAAGCCAACATAATCATAATCATTTGGATTTGGCATATTATCAAAATTATCTGTAACTCTATATAATGCTATATTTATATCTTTTTCTTCAAAATTCTTTTTATATTCATTTACAACTTTTTCTGTATTACCTGTACCAGAAAAATAGTATATAATCGCATTTTTACTCATATATAATAAACACCTTTATATAGTTTTCTAATTTCATAATTATATCAAAAAAAAATAATATTTAAAGTTTCATTATTATGTAAATATATCGTTATAAGCTTGACTTTTATATATAAAAAGTTACAATGCTAATATATATTAGGATATACTTTATATTATGAATTTTAAATTAATTTTTACAGCACTTCTTAGCTCAATTTTTATTTCTTGTTATAGTCCATTTTATTCTATTGATACTGATGGTTTTGCTGTATACAGAGCTTCTTCATCAGGAAGCGGTTTAGCATCAGATTTTATAAAGGCAAGTATAGTTAAAGAAACAGAAAATTTAATTGTATTTATAGAAAATGACAAAAAATATAATTCTGATAATTTAGATTTAGTATGCCAAGAATTTGAAAAATATTATGATAAAGAAAAATCAATTTACGGCAGTCATACAGATGTTGATAATAATGGAAAAATCATTATTTTATTCTTGGATTTAAATCCAGAATCTAATAATAGTTCTAAACTTAATGGCTATTTTAATCCTGCAGATTTGATAAATAATCATGGTAATAATGCTGATATGCTTTATATGGATTTGGAAGGGCTTAATAGTTATCCTAATTATATGGCTGGTACAATACTGCATGAATTACAGCATTTAATAAATTATTATATGAATGTGATACAAAAAGGAAGTGAGATGGAAGCGTGGCTTAATGAGGCTTTATCAGAGTCCACTTCTGTTTTATTTAATAAAAGCACAGTTAAAAGCAGAAATAATGAGTTTAATAATATAAATTATTATTGTTTTTATACTTGGGATTTGCCAATAAATGTATTTGCTAATTATCCTTCTGCTTCTGTTTTTATGAACTGGCTATATATTAAAAATAATTATAATGAAGAAATATTTAAAACTATTGCATATTCAAAAGAAAACAATGCTTACAAAAAAGTTTTATCTTCAACCTCATCAATTTATTCTTCTTGGTATAATTTGCTGCTTCAATGGATAGAAGATACTGATAATGGTATTGTATCTGGGGCTAAAATTAATAAGATTAAAAATTATGATAATTCATCTATACCTTTATACCCGGGTGCTTTATTGGTTTGTGATTCAGCTGATGGGTTAAATATTGAATCTGATAATTCTCTTCTAATAAAAACTAAAAAAAATAATAATTCTCTAATATTATTAAACAGCGACACATATACAGGAAATAAACCTACTTCTATAAACATTAAATTAGGCTATAATAATAATTCTTATATTTTAAGAAGTATGAAATCATCTATTCAAAACGATTCATATTTAAATATAATAAGCAACACTAAACCTAAATATAGAAACATCTTATTAAAAGATTAATAAAAATAGTGATTAATAAATAAAAAAAGGAGCTTCAATCAAAAATGAAACTCCTTTTTTATTTTTACTAAATTATTAATAACTTATAGTATCGCCTCTTTCATGAACTTCCAAGAACCTAAGCAGCTCAGCTTTTACCTCTTCTGCAGTAGATAAAGTTAAAACTCTTTTAGCAAGCATAGCACATTCTTTTTTATCTAAAGAAATAATCATTTTCTTAACTTCAGGTACAGATATAGCTGACATAGAAAATACATCAAGTCCTAATCCGAATAACAAAGGCACAGCAAGCAAATCACCAGCAAGCTCACCGCACATTGATATAATAATACCATTAGAATGAGCACCGTCTATAGCCATTTTAATAGCAATAAGCACAGATGGGTTATAAGGATCACATATAGAAGCAATTTTTTCATTACCTCTGTCAGAAGCTAAAGTATATTGAGTTAAGTCATTTGTACCTATAGAGAAGAAATCAGATTCCCTCGCAAAAGCTTCCGCTCTAAATACAACAGAAGGAGTCTCTATCATCATTCCCAACTCTAAAGCTTCATTGAAAGCAATATTTTCTTTCATGAGTTCTAATTTACATTCATTGAATATATTTTTAGCCTTTCTCAATTCTTCTATAGATACAATCATAGGAAGCATAACTTTAATTTTACCAAAAGCAGAAGCTCTTAGTAACGCCCTAAATTGTGTTTTTATAATAGCAGGCTTATCCAAACATATTCTCAAAGCCCTCCAACCCAAAGCAGGATTTTCTTCTTTCGGCATTTCCAAATAAGGCAAATACTTATCTCCGCCAATATCCATAGTTCTTATTGTAACAGTATGACCGCTCATAGCCTCAGCAACTTCTTTATATGCTTTAAATTGCTCATCTTCTGTAGGGAAATTAGTATTTTCCATAAAAAGAAACTCAGTTCTATAAAGCCCAATACCATCAGCACCGTTTTTTAATACCCCGCCTAAATCTGCAGGAGAACCAATATTAGCATAAACTCTTATTTTTGTTCCATCTTTAGATATAGCATCTCTATGAGCATATTCTTTTAATAAAGCTCTTTGCCTGTCAAATTCCTCTTTTAGCTTTTCACATTCTTCTATAGATTTTTCAGTCGGCTCTATAATTACCCCGCCGGTATTACCATTTAATATAATAATATCTTCATTTTTTATATCTTTTATTATTTCGCCAATACCTACAACAGCAGGAATTTCCAAAGACCTCGCCATAATAGAAGTATGGGAAGTACGGCCGCCTATTTCTGTAATAAAACCCAATGTATTATCTAAATCTAAATTAGCAGTATCTGATGGAGTTAAATCTCTTGCTACAACTATTGAATTTTTTGGAAGAGTAGATAAATCTAAAATTTTCTCGCCTCTAATGTTTCTTATCCACCTATCAGCTATATCAGTTAAATCATTAGCTCTCTCTCTTAAATATTCATCTTCTACTTCACTTAAAATCTGTTTATATACTTCTATACCTTGTGATAAAGCATAGTCGGCAGAAACTTTATCATCTGTAATAATGCCATTAACTTCTTCTAATAAATCCTCGTCCTCAAGTAAAGTGATATGTGCATCAAATATACTAGCTTTTTCGGCAGAAACTTTTTTTAACGCTATTTCTCTTATCTTTTCAAGCTGCTCTTTAGTTTTATTCCTAGCTTCAAGGAGTTTAATTTTTTCTTTCTCTGGATCTTTACATGGACACTTATTAAGCTCTAATTTTTCAGGGTTAAATATATAAATTTTCCCTATCGCTATACCGGGAGATACCCCAATACCAGTTATTCTTTTTTCCATAAGCTGTTTTCCAAAAAATAATATTAATCTTTTAAATTAGCTAAAAACTCTTCTATCTTTTTCAAAGCTTCTTCTTCATTTTCTCCATCGCAATATACAGTTAAAACAGAACCTTTCTTTACACCAAGTGATAATACTTTTAAAAGTGATGAAGCATTAACTTTTTTTCCTGCTTCATTTTCTATTTCTACTTTACAATTAGTTAAAGTTTTTATAAATGTAACAAATTCATTACCGGGTCTTGCATGAAGACCTGTTTCATTTTGTATAGTAACTTGTCCTTTAGTCATATGAACTCCTTTTTTACATATTATATAATAAAGTATATCAGTTTTTTATGTTTTGTCAAATAAGAAATATTTTAGTACAAAAAAATATAGATTTTGTATATAAAAGTTAAATACTATAACATAAAAATTAGTTTCTTCCGAAATTAGTATCTATCATATTAAAATATATTCCCTGCAACACTAAATATGGATATATCTTACATTTTAATAGTTTTAAATTAGATATACCGCCTGTGAGAAATATTTTGCTTTTTATATCATATTTTTCTTTGATAGCTTTTTTTATTTCTGAAGCACTATAATTTACAGCCCCTATCGTATTATAAATAGAACCTGCTACTAAGGCATCTTGAACATTATTGTTAATAGGATTTGGAAGCCCAGCAATTTCTCCTATATGAAAATATGGCAGAGAAGTTTTTCTCGATAATGCAAAAGAACTAGTTTTAGTACCCGGCATAATCATTCCGCCTAAAAATACAAAATCAGAAAGCATAATACTTATTGTGGTTGCTGTGCCCATATCTATAACAATAGAAGCATATTTATTTTCTTCATTAAAGCCCTCTAAGCATATAGAAGCATAGGTTGAAAGAAGCCTGTCTATACCAACAGAATCCTTTGGCTCATACATATTGTCTTTTAATTGTATGTCTTTATGAGTAACTCTATATACATCTTTATTTAATATATCTTTAACCGATGAAACAAACATATCATTTACTTTAAAAGATA
This sequence comes from uncultured Brachyspira sp., assembly GCF_934747485.1. Taxonomy (GTDB): domain Bacteria; phylum Spirochaetota; class Brachyspiria; order Brachyspirales; family Brachyspiraceae; genus Brachyspira. The sequence goes on from NZ_CAKVGN010000031.1 coordinate 10,660, forward strand.
CACTGCTGTAAAAAACTTTATCTATTTTTCCATCAAAATTTTTCTTTATCTCTCTTAAAGTTTTAAACAAACCTAAAGCATTATGTTCATTAGCATTAAAATATATAGGGTTATGATTATCATCAAATATTGCTGTTTTTATTCTAGTATTTCCAATATCTCCTATTAAATACATTTCTAAGCCCCGTTATTATTAAGATTATTGCCTTCCAAAAAATTCTTAGTCTTTTCTATTAAAATAGCTCTATCATTCAATTCCGGTTCATCTAATATTAAATCTAAAAGATAATTAAGTATCTTACCTATTATAGGACCTTGTTTTAAATTAAACTCTCTAATTAAATCATTTCCGTCAATTTTTAAATCTTTTACAGTAATAGCATTTTCTGCTTCTATAATTTTATCTATTCTTGCTAAAAGCTTAGGAATAGCCTTGCTTTCTTTATCTTTTCTATTACCGCTTCCAATTCTGTCAGCTTCTCTCAATTTTAATAAAGGCTTAATATTTTCAACTCCCACCGCACGCATAAACCTTCTAACAGCCCCATCAGTCCACTCATCTTGATAATAAAACATATGCTGTCTTACCAAAAGTGTAACAAACTCTATTTCAGCATTAGAATATTTTAATCTTTTCATTATTTTTTTAGCAACAGAAGAACCAACAACCTCATGATTATAATAAACAGGGTCATCTTGCTTTGATACTTTCTTTTGAACCATAGGTTTAGCAATATCATGGAATAATGCCGCTAATCGCACAAGCAAAGTTAATTGATCATTTTCAAAAGGTTCTACTGCCTGTATAGTATGAAGTATATGATAATAAACATCATATTTATGAAATTTATTTTGATTAACACCAAAGCCTTGCATTAGCTCAGGCATAATTAAAGGAAGAACTCCTGTTTTTCTAAGAAGTTCTATACCTCTAAAAGGGTTATTTGATAAAAGTATTCCATTAAACTCTTCTCTTATTCTTTCAGCTGCAATAGAAGCAAGCATGCCTGTAGAATGACATATAGCTTCAAATGTTTCTTTTTCTATGTCAAAATTAAGTTTTGTGGCAAACCTAATAGCTCTCATTATTCTAAGACCGTCTTCACTAAATCTTTCATAAGGATTTCCAACAGAACGCACAACTTTTCTTTTTATGTCTTTCATACCGTCAAACATATCTATAAGTGTGCCGTCTAATACATTATATGCCATAGCATTAATAGTTAAATCTCTTCGAGGCAAATCTTCTTCTATACTTGATGCATATTCTACTTTATCTGGGTGTCTTCCATCACTATAATTTCCATCGCTTCTGAAAGTTGTTATTTCTACATGCATGTCTTCTATTATTACTAATACTGTACCATGTTTTATACCTGTTGGAACGGTGTATTTAAACATTCTCTGCACGTCTTCCGGCTTTGCATCTGTGGTGATGTCATATTCATGAGGAGTTATACCCATTATAGAGTCTCTAACGGCACCTCCTACAAGAAAGCATTTGAAGCCTTCTATATGTAAAATTCTTGCTATTTCTTTTACTGCATGCGGTATATTGGTAAATATTTTTTTCACTAATTGCTATCCAACTTTTTACTTTTTATTCTTTATAGTATATACAATTTTTATCTTATTACAAATTTATAAACTAATAAAAACGAAATCATTATATTGATAAAACAATAAAAGTCAAACATATATTAATAAAAAATTATTTATTAACTTCAATATTTCTAGCAGCAATTATATTAACCCCAGCCGCATTCTCTACAACAATATCCCCTATATGAATAGGTGCTTGAACTTCTATATTTTTTAAAGCATCAAGACATTCCTTAATTTTTGATTTGTCTATAGGTTCTTTAGTTTTTACAGGAAGCATTTTTAATTTTCCATTTTTTACTTTTACTATAGAAGTAACCATTCTTACAGGACGCACCACCTCATCTCTTGCATAAGTATCGCCTCTTTTGCAAGTGTTTCCGCTTACACTCAAAACATTCTTTCCATCTAATTCTACAGACAAAGCACAGCCCATAGGGCAGCATATACAAGTTAATTCTTTTTTTTCCATGTTGATTACTTCCTTATATATTAATTATTTTCTATATTTTATAGTTACTTAAATAAGTCTAAATCTTCCATCATATTTTTAAGCATTATTTCAATTCTTGGCATATGTTCTGCTATAGTAAAGCCGACAATTTCCTTTTCTCTTGAAATATCATTTATTATTCTTACTACTTCGTTTATCTTCATTCCATTAGGAGAAACCCCGACAGCAGCTATTATTTCATTAGGGTCAAGCACATCCAAATCAAAATGTATTAAGACCTTAGAAGCATTAGATTTTTTAAGCCATTCTATTACAATTTCACTTGATGAAGAAGTATCTTCAGGTGCAAAATGATTTATGCCGTATTCTTCTTGACGTTTTTTTATTTCATCTCTTTCCCAATCTCTAAGCCCCACAAATAATATTTTATCAGATGAAATTTTGCTTGGAAGTATAGAGCTTATCTCTTTATCAACATTACCCATACAAGCACTAACAGCCATAGCATGATATCCAGCATAAGTATTATCTTCAGGCAAAGTAATATCAGGGTGAGCATCTATCCAAATTAAAGCAACATCATTATCATATTTTTTATTTAAATACGTAAAAGGCACTACACTAACAGAACATTCTCCGCCGAAAGTTATTATTTTATCAGGATTATTTTTATTTAAAATATCCAATGCATTTTTAGTTTGAGATACTATAAAATCATAATCCATAATGCCGTTTTTTATTTCTCTGTTTTTTATATCCAAAGAAACAGGAACTTCTATAGTTTGATGATTATCATTTTGGGGAGCTAATATGTTTAATAATTTTGCTCCAAGATAATAACCTCTTGAAGAGTCTTCAGCTTTTAGTTCAGGTATCCAATGAGAAATAATTCCGCCCTGCCACTGAGGATAAATAAGTCTTATAGTTTTACTCATATAAATAAACTTCCTTTTTATGTTTTTAATGCTTTTATTATATATCATAAAAATTGTTATTTCAAACTTTAATTATCCTCTATCTTAAACTCAATATTTTTTAAACCTTCTTTTGAAAGCATAGCCTTATCAAGCTTTACTGTCTCCATTTCTCCCGGAGCAAATATCAAATGCTTTTTATGTATTACTCTCTCACCATCAAAATAAACATTTAAAAATTTATTCTGAAATATATTGCTTACTCTAAATCTCACCATCACATGATCGTCCACATTATCAGCATTAATCATAGAAGGTACAGTGTATCTCACACCATTAGAGCCTTTTAATAAAATAGAGTTTTTATCATCTCTTCTTTTATTTTTAAGAACATAAGAAGCAGCACTTTTTCCCGCAGTTTCAGCTTCTTCAGATACAAAGTCTACCAAGTCATGAACATGAAGAACATTTCCGCAAGAAAATACTCCGTCAATATTAGTCTCTAAACTTTCATTAACTATAGCTCCAGAAGTAATAGGGTTAATCTCAACACCAATCTCTTTTGAAAGCTCATTTTCAGGTATAAGCCCCACAGATAAAAGCAAAGTATCGCAAGAATAATATTCTTCAGTGCCCTTAATAGGCTTCATATTCTCATCAACTTTAGCTATTGTAACGCCTTCAAGTCTTTCTTTTCCTTTAATATCAATAACAGTATGACTAAGTTTTAGAGGAATACCGAAATCGTCCAAACATTGAACAATATTTCTTTTAAGACCTCCGGAGAAAGGAAGTATTTCAGCTACTACTTTTACTTTAGCACCCTCAAAAGTCATTCTCCTAGCCATAATAAGACCAATATCCCCAGAACCAAGTATAACAACTTCTTTTCCGGGCATATATCCTTCAATATTAACTAAATGCTGAGCAGCACCGGCAGAAAATATACCAGCAGGTCTAAAACCCGGTATATTCAAAGCACCCCTCGAACGCTCACGGCAGCCCATAGCAAGTATTACGGCTTTAGCATTAATCTCAACTAAACCTTCTTCTTTATTTATATAAGTAATTTTTTTAGTTTTGTCATTATTGAGTACAATATCCAAAACCATAGTATTAAGTTTATAATTAATATTTAAATCATAAACTTTTTCTATAAATCTATAAGCATATTCAGGTCCCGTAAGCTCCTCACCAAATCTATGAAGCCCAAAACCATTGTGTATGCATTGATTGAGTATGCCTCCAAGCACATTGTCACGCTCTAACATAAGTAAATTATCTATTCCATTTTCTTTAGCAGAAATGGCAGCGGCAAGTCCGGCAGGACCGCCTCCTATAACAACAACATCATAAGATTGCATTCTTTACCTCGTTTATTTTTATATACTAAAAATTTTTAAATTTCTCAATTTTTTGTTGTTCTTTTCCCGCCTTCGCACCCACACCTAAAGGTATTTCTTACGGTCGCCCTGAAGGACTCTTCTCAGTCGCAGGCAGTTCCTTCGGTCGCGTTGCGTACTTCGTCAAAGAACCATACGAAGTACGCTTTCAGCGAAAGTGCAAGTGTAAAATTAGTGCAAACCACACTAATCTTGTTTTATATATAAAAATATATTATACAAAATATTAACTATTATAAAGCTTCCTTGTCATAACCAATAACTATTTCAGAACCCTTACCGCATTTTGTAATAGTTATAGGTGAAACATTAAGTTCCCTTGCCAAAATCTCTATTATCTTAGGAGAGCAGAAACCGCCCTGACATCTTCCAAGCCCAGCACGTACACGTCTTTTTACTCCGTCAATAGATTTAGCTCCTATTGGGCTTTTTATAGCCTCTACTATTTCGCCCTCTGTAACCTTCTCGCATCTGCAAATAATATGCCCGTATAAAGGATTTTCTTTTATAAGTTTATTTTTCTCTTCATTAGAAAGAGCATTGAAATGAGTAATTCCTTTTCTCTTTTCTATAAAGTTTTCTTTTTTCTCGAAGTTTCCTTTCTTACTTACAATATCAGCAACCATCACTCCAATAGCAGGAGAAGAAACAAGTCCGGGAGATTCTATACCAGCACAGTCAAAAAATCCTTCGCAGTCTTCAAGCTCTTTAATAATAAATTCATGATTATCCTCATGAGGACGAAGCCCGCAAAATGATGTAATAACTTTATTGTAAGGAATATTTTTTACTGTCATTTTGGATTTTTCTATAATTTGTGCAAGTCCATCGGCTGTTGTATTTAACCCTTCTTTGTCTTCTATATCAATTGCAGTAGGCCCAAGCATTATATTGCCATGAGCTGTTGGAGTAACCAAAATACCTTTACCCAATTTTGTAGGCAAAGCAAATATTGTTGAGGTTACTAAATTATTAACTTCTTTATCAAGTAAAATATAATCTCCTCTTCTTGGAGTTATATGTATTTTATTTTTACTCATCATATTATGAAACTTATCAGCATAAACACCAGCAGCATTTACAATATATTTTGCTTTTATAGTTCCGTTATTAGTTTCTGCTTCAAAAGTGCCGTCAGAGAGTTTTTTAATATTAATTACTTCAGTATTAAATTTAAACTCCGCTCCATTTGCATGAGCATTTTCAGCATAGGCAATATTTAATATAAAAGGGTCAACTACCCCCCCAGTAGGTGCATACAAAGCCGCACATACATTATCATTGAGATTAGGCTCTCTCTTATGAACCTCTTCTCTGTTTAATATTTGAAGATTCTCAACTCCATTTTTTATTCCTCTGTCGTATATAGCTTTTAAATTAGGAATATCCTCTTCATTAGTACAAACTACCAAAGAACCATTATGTATAAAAGGCACATCAAGGTCTTCTGCTATTTTTGGCATCATCTTATTTCCTAATACATTAAGTTTAGCCATAAGTGAACCTGTCTTAGCATCAAACCCAGCATGCACTATTCCGCTATTAGATTTTGAAGTGCCGGAGCAAACATCTTCCCCCCTCTCAACAACACATATATTAGCTTTATATCTTGCTAATTCTCTGGCAGAAGAAGTACCAGATACACCAGCACCTATAATCAATACATCATACATAATATATTCCTCTATTATTATTTATAATATTTTGTAAATTGAACAGTAAGTTTTTTTATTAGAAAGTATGTTCATTATATAAAGCAAACAATAAGTTACATAGCCCAGCCTCTTGATCTTTCAACAGCTTTTTTCCAGCCCATATATTTTTTATTTCTCTCTTCTTCTGAAAGCGAAGGTGTAAACTCTCTCTCCAATTTCCATTTATTAGATATTTCATCTTTATCCTTCCAGAATCCTACAGCAAGCCCAGCTAAATAAGCAGCACCCAAGGCAGTAGTTTCAGTAATTTGAGGACGAAGAACATTTGTATTAATAATATCCGCTTGAAACTGCATTAAGAAATTATCTCTGCAAGCTCCGCCGTCTACCTTTAATGAAGAAAGCTTAACACCGCTGTCTGCTACCATTGCATCAATTACATCTTTACTCTGATAAGCAATAGCTTCTTCTGCTGCTCTTATTATATGGCTTCTATTAACCCCTCTTGTAATACCTACTAAACAGCCCCTCGCATACATATCCCAATAAGGAGCACCAAGCCCTACAAATGCCGGTACTAAATAAACTCCGTTTGTATCTTTTACTTTGGTAGCAAAATATTCAGTGTCTTTTGCATCATGAAGAAGTCTTAATTCATCACGTACCCACTGTATAACAGCACCAGCTATAAATACAGAACCTTCCAAAGCATATTCAATCTTTCCTTTATATCCAATTCCTATAGTTGTGATTAGTCCATTCTTACTTAAAATGAAGTTATCTCCAATATTCATTAAAATAAAACTTCCTGTACCATAAGTATTTTTTGTATCTCCCTTATTAAATCCAGCCTGTCCGAATAATGCAGATTGTTGGTCTCCTGCTATTCCTGCTATAGGAACTTCTTTTCCGTTAATATTAGCATATCCATAAACACATGAAGAATCTTTTACTTCCGGAAGCATGCTCATAGGTATATCTAATTCCCTTAAAATATCTTCGTCCCATTTCAAGTCTTTAATATTATATATCATAGTTCTTGATGCATTAGTATAATCAGTAACATGCACTTTTCCGCCTGTAAGTTTCCACACAAGCCAAGTATCTATTGTTCCAAATAATAATTCGCCTTTATTGGCTTTTTCCCTTGCACCAGAAACATTATCAAGTATCCATTTTATTTTAGTTCCTGAGAAATAAGCATCAACAACCAAACCTGTATTTTCTCTTATATATGCATCAAATCCTTTTTTCTTAAGTTCATCACAAATAGGAGCTGTTCTTCTGCATTGCCAAACTATAGCATTATAAATAGGCTCTCCTGTATTTTTATCCCAAACAACTGTAGTTTCTCTCTGATTTGTAATGCCAATAGCTGCTATTTCTTCAGGCTTAACACCGGCAATCTGTATAGCTTCCTGTAAAACTCCAAACTGTGTAGCCCATATCTCAGAAGCATTATGCTCAACCCAGCCTTCATGAGGATAAATTTGTGTAAACTCTTTTTGTGCAACTGATACCATGTTTTGCTCATAATCAAATACTATAGCCCTGCTGCTCGTTGTACCCTGATCTATTGCAACTACATATTTTGACATGATTATTAGTCTCCTTTATCTTATTATTTAGAAAGTATATTCCCTATTGTAACATCATAAACAATAGCTCCAAAAATTCCGCCGAATATAGGACCTATTATTGAAACAATCCAAATATTGCCTGCATCTGCAAATCCATTGTTTTGAAAACCAAGTAAAACACTAAAAAGTCTAGGAGCTAAATCACGTGCCGGATTAATAGCGTAACCATGCATAAACCCAAACGAAATACCTATAGCTGCTATTATAAAGCCTATTATTATAGGACCTAAATTAGCACCAACAGGAGCATTGTTAGCATCTCCTACAGCAAGTATTAAAAACATTAATATAAATGTTCCTATAACTTGATCTATAAATACATATAAAAAACTTGGAACTGCTGGAAAACTAATGAATACTTGAGCAGTACTTTCAAAATTAGGATCAACTTCTATCCATTTTCCATAATAAACAGCAAATACTATAGCAGCCCCTATAAAAAAACCTATCATTTGAGCTAATATATAATACCATACTTTAGACCATTGGAATCTTCCCGTTGCAGCTAAAGCAAGCGTAATAGCAGGATTTAAATGTGCCCCGCTTATTTTACCAGAAACATATATACCAAATGTAACGGCTAATCCCCAAGCAATATGTATATTTATAGGAGCTGCATTTTTCCCTATAACCATAGATGCTGCAGACCCAAATCCAAATAATGCTATAAAAATAGAGCCTATTATTTCTGCTAAAAATTCAGATTTTTTAGTATACATAACATATCCCCATAATCTATATAATTATTATATTTATTGTTAATTTATACCGCCTACTCTATACTGCTCGCATACAGGACATCTTTTTGGTGCTTTACTCTCTGTGTGTATATATCCGCATTTTTGACATTGCCATTTTGGTGCCTCTTTACTTTTATCACCTAAAAAACTTTCAAACATCTTTTTATGACCTTCTTCTATTTTTGCTACATGCTCAAATAGTATTGCTATGTCATTAAATCCCTCTTCTTTTGCAGTTTTTGCAAAGTTTAAATACATTTCTGTAGATTCATAAGTCTCTCCTGCAATTGCATCTTGTAGATTTTCTTCTTTCGATAATATTCCATGATAACGCTCAAACCATAATTTTCCATGTTCCTGTTCATTTCTCGATGCCTTCTCAAAAGCTAATGCTAAACTCTCCATTCCATCTTCTTTTGCTTTTTCAGCATAGTATATATATTTGCATCTTGCCATTGCCTCTCCAATAAAAGCTTCCTTCAAATTCTCACTAGTCTTTGAGTTTTTTAAATCCATACTATTATCCCCCTAAAAAATATTAATATTTCATATTTAATAGTATAGAAATTTTATTATCGAAATAAATATTTATAGATAAAAAATGATTTTCTACTCCCTTTTATTTCTATAAAAAACAAAAACTGTTAAATACATATTATTATAATATACTTTATTTAAATAAAATTAAAACAAAATAATAATAAATATATATACCATCTCTATATATAATAATAATAAAATAATTTAAAAATTATACATTTTATAAATTTTTATGGACTTTATTTCTCTTACAGCAGCATTTCTTAGATTCTCCAGAACAGTTACATTCTTTCTTTACTATTTTCTTTCTTAACGAAAAAAACATTATAATTATTGCTATTAGTATTATTATGGGTATTGCTATTAAATCTATCATTATTAAATATGCTCCTTATTTGTTAGTATATTCTAACAAAATATCAAGGCTTGTCAATATTTAAATAAAATTTTTACAATATTAATAATAAACATTTTACTATTTTTAAAATAGTAGTATAATTAACATAAATTTTTATTTAAGGATTTTTATTATGATAGATGTAAAATTAATAAGAGAGAACATTGAATTAGTAGAAGAGAATTTAAGAAAGAGAAGGAGTAAAGTTTCTCTTGACAAATTAAAAGCTTTAGAACATGAGAGATTAGACCTTTTAAAAGAAGTAGAGCAAGACAGAGCTAAAAAAAATGAATCTTCAAAAAAAGTCGGTGAATGTATGAAAGCCGGCAAAAAAGAAGAGGCAGAAAAAATAAAAGAAGAGATGAAAACATTTACTGAATCCTTAAATAAAAAAGAAGAAAAATTAGCAGAATTAGAAGAGGCAGTTAATAACGAAATACTTTATTTGCCTAATATGCTTTCTGAAGATGTTCCTGACGGCGATGATGAGAAGGCAAACAAAGAGATAATAAGATGGGGAGAGCCGCGTAAATTTGATTTTGAAGTAAAGGACCATGTGGATATTGCTGTAGGGCTTGATATACTTGATATTGAAAGAGCTGTAAGAATGGCAAGAACTCGTTTTTCACTTATGAAAGGGAAAGGGGCAGCATTAGAGAGAGCATTGATTAACTTTATGCTTAAGAAACACACAAGCGAGCATGGCTATACAGAATATGTGCCGCCTATGCTTGTTAATGGCAGAACTATGACAGGTACTGGTCAGCTTCCAAAGTTTGAAGAAGATTTATTTAAAACTACAGATGACCCTGCTTTATATCTTATACCTACTGCAGAAGTTCCTCTTACAAACATATATAGAGAAGAGATTATACCTGAAAATATGCTTCCATTATATTGTACTGCTTATACACCATGTTTCCGTTCTGAGGCTGGTTCTTATGGTAAGGATATGAGAGGTTTAATAAGACAGCACCAATTTGATAAAGTAGAACTCGTAAAAATATGTGCTGCTGACAAATCTAAAGAAGAGCATGAGAAAATGCTTAAAGATGCTGAGAGTATTTTACAGGCATTAGAATTACCTTATAGAGTAGTCGTTCTTTCTTCTGGGGATATAGGAAATGCTGCTTACAAAACTTTTGATATAGAAGTTTGGCTTCCTTCACAAAACATGTACAGAGAAATTTCAAGTGTAAGTAATTGTTGGGATTATCAGGCAAGAAGAATGCAGATGAGAACAAGAAGAAACGGTAAAACTGAATTAGTACACACATTAAACGGTTCTGGTATTGCTGTTGGAAGAACATGGATTGCTATACTTGAAAATTATCAGCAAGCAGACGGAAGCGTAATAATTCCAGATGCTTTAAGACCGTTTACTGGTTTTGATAAAATAGAAAAGGTTAATTAATGCCGTCATCTAAAGACTTTCTTAATATAGTATTAAACAAACTAGATTCTTTAGATGATATTAATTATAAACAGATGATGGGGGAATACATAATCTATTATAACAAAAAAATAACAGCTTATGTATGCGATAATCATCTTTTTATAAAGTCTACTGATAAGGCAAAAACTTTAATAAAGGATTATATATTAAAGCCGCCTTATGAAAATGCTAAAGATATGATATTTATAGAAGATATCAATAAATATGATGATGATTTTTTTGAGCATTTATTCAAAGAGATTTATGATGAACTTCCTTCTATAAAGAAAAAAGCTAAAAAGTAAAAAATAAATAAAAACATTAAAGTGCAAATCCTAAACAAGGTTTGCACTTTTTTATTGTAATAAATTTTCTAATATACTAACGCACGGTTAATGAAATTTTTTCAATAATTTAAACTAAAATTTAATATTATTCAATATTAAAAAATTTATTCTGCGTACGGTTATAGTAAAGCAGCAACAAATAAAAACTTAAAATATATTTTTAACTTTGTCTATTTTTTATTGTTCTTTTTCCACCCTTCGCTTTATTTTTATTCAACTTTTTTGTCGCTCAAAAAAGTTGCAAAAAACGCAAGTGCTTTAGCTTTGCATGTTTGAAATATATTAATATAAAATAATATCTGATTTTGGATATGCTTAAAAGCTAGTTTTTTTAATGCAATTCTTTTGGTTCTTTTATACCAATAAAAGAACTGGGGGTTCGGGGGCTAGTCCCCGAGAATAAAAAATATAAAAATATTTTTTGATAGATTTCAAAATTTTTAGTGTATATTTAAACAATAATTTTTTATCAATTTTTTCCCGCTGCAAAAATGAAAATTTCTTTAACGCACGTTAAACGACATTTTTAATATAAATTGATTAATTAATATTATTTTTATTATATATAAAAATCAGCTAACCGTGCGTATAATAAAACTATTCTAAATAAGCATTGAAAAATCTATATAACCCTTGAGAATCATATTCAACCCCTTTTAATTTTGGTGAAACTAACAATGCTTCAGAATAAAAATATATAGGAATAACAGCATTATCATTCATAAAAATATCTTCTGCCAAATGAAGAGCTGGCATTCTTATATCATTATCTTTGTTTGTTGAAGCAATATCAATGTATTCATCAAAAGTTTTATTTGAATATGAGCCGTAATTGTTTGGGGCATCACTTTTAAATATGTTTAAAAAGTTAATAGGGTCATTATAATCAGCATACCACAAATAAACAGCTAAATCAAAATTTCTATCATACATGTTTTGAAGATAAGAAGCCCATTCATGCTTAACTATTCTTACATCGATGTTTAAATTCTCTTTAAGCATGCTCTGAACAGCATCAGCAATGTTTATATCAAACTCCCTTGTAGCTATAAGCAAATCAATCACAGGAAAGTTTTTGCCGTTTTCGTATCCTGCTTCGGCTAATAATTTTTTGGCTTCTTCTAAATTTGCCTGATAGTTTGAAGATACTATATAATCTCCTCCTTTTTTTCTAAAATCACCGTCAATGTCATTGATTCCATAAGGCACTAAATTTCCAGCAGGACTTTCACCGCATTTAGTAATAGACTTTACTATATATTCTCTGTCAATGGCTAATGATAATGCCCTTCTTATATTTACATCTTGTAATACTTTTTTGTTTAAATTGTATCTGTAATAATATGAAGCAGCAACTGGAACTATATGAACTATTCCTTTTTCTTTTAAAGTTTCAATATTATTTCTAGGAAAAGGTTTAGCGAAATGTATATTTCCATTAAGCACTCCTGCAAGAGAAGTATTAGGTTCTTCCATTAAAATAAATGTTAATTTGTATGGCTTTATGTTTTCATTGTTCCAATAATTAGTATTTCTTTCAAGTATTATACTTTTATCAAAATTTCTTTCTGTCATCTTGAAAGCACCGTTTCCAATATAAGTTTCAGGCTTTAAAGTCCATTCATCGCCGTATTTATTTACTATATCCTCACGTACAGGATAAAACGGAGGATAAGCAGCTAACTCTAAAAAGTACGCAGTAGGACTATTTAATTCTACTTCAAATGTGTAATCGTCTATTGCTCTAACACCAAGCTCTTCTATAGTTTTTTCTCCGCTTATAACATCTTTGGCATTTTTGATTACTTCAAAATAATAGCTATATTTATTGGCAGTTTTAGGATCAACAGCACGCCTCCAAGTATAAACAAAATCACGTGATGTAACATTTTTTCCATCGCTCCATTTAGCATTGCTTCTTATATGGAAAGTATATATATTTCCTTCTTCATTTATATCCCAGCTTTCAGCAGCCCCGCCTATTATTTTATTGTTTGCATCTTTTTTGGTAAGTCCTTCAAAAGCATGAAGAATATATATCATAGTAAGATTATCAGTGTTTAAAGTAGGGTCCATAGTCAAAGGTTCAGGTGCCAAATTAATAATTATTTCATTAGCGGCTGTTTTTATTTTATCTTTATTTGAACATGATAACATCATAATCGAAAGTATTAGCAGATTGATAGTGATTATTTTTTTTAACATGGTTTGTTCCTTTTTTAAATTTTATTTATTATTTTTTATAAAAAGCATACTTCACCTTACGTTTAAGTATGTTATTTATCCCAATTGATTTTAGGTTTAAATAAAGCATATTGTAAAAAGCTTAAAATTTATGAATCCGGCAGAATATCATTTATAGATGATACACATAAATCAACAGCCTTATCTATTTCTTCTTCATTAATTATTAAAGGCGGATTAAAATAAATAACATTTCCCAAAGGTCTTAATAATAAACCTTTTTTAAGTGCTTTTTTATATATTTGATAACCCATTCTAAGCTTAGAGTCGAATCCCTCTTTTGTGTTTTTATTAACAACTAATTCCATAGCATTAATAAGCCCTATATTTCTAATCTCTCCTACATTTGGGTGATTGAGTAATTTCTCTTTTAATTTGTTATTTAAATATTTAGCTCTTATTTGTGCTTTGTTTATAATATTATCTTCTCTTAAAACTTTTTGCACAGCTAAGGCAGCAGAACAGCCAAGAGGATTTCCGCTGTAAGTATGACTATGCATAAATGCTTTACCTTCATTATAGTCAGCATAAAAAGCATTATATATTTTGTCTGTAGTTATTGTTATAGCCATAGGCATATATCCGCCTGTAAGTCCTTTAGAAACACACATTATATCAGGACTTATGTCAGCATGGTCGCAAGCAAACATTTTTCCAGTACGTCCAAAATTTGTAGCTATTTCATCAACGATAAAAACTACATTATATTTATCACAAATCTCTCTTAATTTTTTTAAATATAAAGGAGGATATATTCTCATTCCTGCACTTGCCTGAAGCAAAGGCTCTACTATCACAGCACAAGTCTCTTCTCCATATGTTTCAAATTTTTTCTCAGCATCTTTAAAACATTCACATTTGCAAGTATCTCTATTTTGATTATATTTGCATCTGTAGCAGTCAGGTGCCTGAATATGTATAGTGTCCATTAACATTGGCTTGTATATTTTTGCATATAAATCCAAACTTCCAACTGATAATGCCCCAATAGTTTCACCATGATAACCATCTGTAAAACACATAAATTTTATTTTTTTAGTGTTTCCTGTTTGATGCTGATATTGAAAAACCATTTTTAATGCAGCCTCTATAGATGAAGAACCATTATCAGAAAAATTGAATTTAGTTAGTCCTTTTGGAAGTATCTTTACAAGCTCTTCGCATAATTGAATAGCCCCTTCATGTGAGAAATTAGCAAATATAACATGTTCTAATCTATCAAGCTGTGCTTTTATATTGGCATTTATTTTTTCATTGCAATGTCCAAGCAAATTGCACCACCAAGAACTTACTATATCAATATACTCTTTTCCCTCTTTGTCATAAAGATATATTCCTTTTCCTCTCTCTATAATAATTGGAGGAAGCTCCTCATAATCTTTCATCTGCGAGCAAGGATGCCAAATATATTTTAAATCTTTCTCTTCCAATGTCATAATAAATCCTTTATGTTTTTATAAACTATATAAAATTAATATTATTCAAAAAGAGTCTCTATGTTCTTATCATCTAATTTTAAAATGCCATCTATAACAACACCTATAATTTTAATCCCTGTCATTTCTTCTATCATCTTTTTATTATCATCATGCATTTCATTTGCTGTTTCAAATCTATTTAATATAAGCCCATTAATTTTTAAATTTTTATTTCTCATATACTCTATTGTTAAAACAGCAGCATTAATTGTTCCAAGTCCTGCATCTGCGATTATAAGAGAAGGTATATTTAATTCTTTTATGATATCTTCTAAAAATATTTTTTTATTATCATCATATCTTATAGGGCATATTATACCGCCGCTTCCCTCTACTATCATATAATCATGTTTAGCAGATATATCAAGATAAGCCCTTTTTATCACATCTATATCAGGAGGATTTCCTTCAATTTGTGCTGCCAAATGAGGAGAATAGGCATGCTTATAAGTATATGACACCATTTCATTATAAGAATCTGGTAACTCAGCTTTTTCTTTTACATGCCAAGCATCACTGTCTGATACATCATGACTTCCGCTTAATGCTGCTTTATAATATCCTATATTTAATCCTTTATCTTTCATGTGTTTTGCAATCAAACCTGATACATAAGTTTTTCCTATATCTGTTCCTGTTGCAGTTATAAAAATAGCTTTAGACATATTAATACTTCCTAATAAATTAATCTTTTGTTAATTGAATTGTATATCCTAATTCTTCTGCCATTTTTTTATCTGTTTCTATTGATATTCCTGACGTAGTAAGCATATCGCCTGTTATAGCTGCATTTGCTCCAGATAAAAAGCAGGATTTCCCTTTATCTTTTAATAGCCCTCTTCCGCCTGCAAGCCTTATGAATGCCTTAGGATTAATAAACCTGTATATAGCAACTATTCTTCTCATATCATTTTCAGTAAGAGGTTTAATATTTTCAAAAGGAGTGTTTGCTATAGGATTAAGCATATTAACAGGTATTGACATTATGCCTAATTCTCTAAGCTCTATTGCCATATCAATTCTGTCTTCCCAATCTTCACCCATTCCCATAATACCGCCGCTGCATACAACCATTCCTGCTTTTTGAGCTCTCTTTATAGCATTGATTTTATCATCATAAGTATGAGTAGTGCATACTTTACTGAAAAAATTTCTTGAAGCTTCCAAATTATTATGCACTCTTCTAAGTCCTGCTTTTTTCATCTTGATAAAATTTTCTTCATCAAGCAAACCTAAAGAGGCACATATATACCCGCTGGTTTCTCTATTGAGTGTTTCTATTGTCTCATAAATTTCATCTATTTCTTTTCTATATAAAGCTCTTCCTGATGTTACTATAGAATATCTTAAAACCCCTTTATCAAAATCACTTTTTCCCTGCTCTAAAATTTTTTCTTTGTCTAATATATCGTACTCTTCACATTTTGTATCATAATGAGATGACTGTGCACAGAACTTGCAATTTTCTGAGCATTTTCCGCTTTTGGCATTGATTATTGAACACATATCAAATGTATTGGAGCAGAAATATTCTCTTATACTATTAGCTCTTGAACATAAACTCTCTAAAGGAGAATAAACTAATTTCATTGCTTCTTCTTTAGTTATATTATATCCGCCAATAATTTTTTGCATTAAATCTTCTAAATATACTTCGTAGTTTATAGCTGGTTCAACATCTCTCATTTATATCTCCTCTTATGATAATTTATAATTTACACTTCCTGATATAACTCTATCTATTTTACCATTTTGAAATTCTATTATAAGAGCAAAAGTTTCATCTATATCAAGTACCCTTACTATATGTTCTTTATCATTTATATTAATAGAAACCTTTTTTCCTATCAAGAATGAACGCTTTTTATATTCTTCATAAAATACAACATCATTAAAATAATAATCATATAAATTTTCTAATATCTTAGCTATTAAAATGTTTCTCATATCGCTTTGAGTATTTATAGTATCATTTTTTAAATTTATTGATGCTGCTATATTGTCTAATTCTTTTGGAAAACCATTCTTAGGAAAATTAACATTGACACCTATCCCTATAACAGCATAATCTAATCTTCCATCTTCAAAACTAAAAGCTCCTTCAGTAAGTATTCCGCATACCTTCTTTTCATTTATAAATACATCATTAACCCACTTTATCTGAGTATTTTCATTTGAAACCTCTTCTATTGATTTTGATACCGCCATAGCAGCTGCTGTAGTTATGAATGAGCTATTAAAAAGTTTTTTCTCTTTTTTTAGATTAAGTATAATGCTCATATATATGCCCGTACCGTAAGGAGAGAAAAAAGATTTACCATTTCTTCCATAACCATTTGTCTGCTCTTCTGCCAATACTACAGTTCCGCTTTCAGCCCCATTAACTGCCATATCTCTTGCTATAATATTTGTAGATTCTACTGTTTTGTATATTTTAAAATTAAATTTATCAGAATATTTAGGCATATTATTCTTTATTATTTTTGATGATAACATATCTGTTTCTTTAGATAGTGAATATCCTTTATTTGAAACAGAGTAAATATCATATCCTTCATTTCTTAATGATTTTACAGCTTTCCATATAGCCGTTCTGCTTACGTTTAAATCATTAGCCAATTTTTCACCAGATATAAATAGCCCCTTGTTTGATTCTAATATTGATATTATATTATCTTTTATATTTGCTGTCATATGAAAATAATATCATAATTATTATAATTGTCAACCTAAAAATAATATAAGGTTTACAATTAAAACGATTGTTTAAAAAATATTATTTAAATTTCAAATTATTAACCACACGCAGAGTAAAATTAAAAGCATAAGTTTAATTATTAATTTATATCAAATAACCTATAAAATTAAATTTATCGTGTGGTGCATAGACTATAAATTTAAATAACATTTGGGAGGGGGGTATCATTACAGAATTAACTGAAAATAAAAAATAGCATAAAAAATACAAATAAAGTTAAAAGGTTTAAAGGGCGGGGGTGTGATTGAAATTTTAACGGAATATGTAAAAATACAGCGTATACGCTATTAAAACATATACGCTTTTTTAATTTTAATTTTTAATATTTATTTAATTTATACGTTTTGATAAACATTAAAAAATAAATTATGCCTATAACAGATGGTACAACACTTGATACAGCCATAGAAATATATATACCTATAAAACCAATACTAATTTCCAATATCATAGATAATATCACTTTAAAAATAATTGAATCTATAAAATAATTAATAAAAGCCAAGTATGATTTTTGAATTCCTATTAAAAAGCTATCAAGCATATACATAAGAGCGTATGTTATACCGTTAAATGAAGCACAAACTCTTAAATAAAATATAATATCATTTATTGTTTTATCATCACCATTATAAAATATAGCTATAATGTTTTTAGCAAATATATGTATAAATGCAACAGCCATCATAGTAATAGAAATATTAAAAAACACAGCAAATATAACAGTATTTTTTATTTTAATATAATCTCTTTCTCCCATACTTGTTGCAACTAATATACTTAAAGCTTCTCCTATAGACCATGATATCATACCAATAAAAGTATTAATCTTAAGCCCTATAGTAAAACCTGTTATTACATCATATTTATTCATCATTATATTAATAATAAAAAAAGAAATATTTATAATAAGCATTTGAAATATGCAGGGAAAAGATACATATATCAATTCTTTCATTATTTTTATATCTATGCTAAAAACTATATCTTTTCTTATGAAATACAATGATAATAAAAAACTCAAAAACTGTGATATCACAGTAGCAAAAGCAGCACCTTTTACTGACAATTTCAATACATATACAAACAAAAAATCCAATATTATATTAGTTATAGAAGCAATAATTATAAAACATAATGATACTTTTTCTTTCCCGCTTGATTTTATCACTGATGATATAGAACTGTATAAAAATATAAAAAACACACCAGAAAAAATTATTCTAATATATTCATAAGCATATTTAAAAGACTCTTTTGGTACGTTCATAAATATTAATATGTGTTTAGAAAATATTATTCCTAATACTGAAATTATTATAGAAAATAATGATGATAAAAATAATAGAGTTGTAATACTTTGTTTATATTTTATAGTGTCATTAGCTCCTCTATATTTGGAAATTATAATAGAGCCTCCTATTGATAACCCTAAAGATACAGAAGTTACAATAAACATAAGTGAAGCACTATTTCCTAATGCTACAACCCCATAATCTCCAATTATATGCGAAATAAATATTATATCTATAATACTATATAAGTATTGAAGTATATTTGAAATAAATAGTATAAACGAAAATTTTATTAAATACATGAAACTTTCCTTGAATGTAGATTGCAAATACAATGCATACTAAATAAATTAAAAAGCTATAAAGGAACCATAGCATAATATTTTTTAGTATGCCCCAAACAATAAATAAAAATATTGCTGGAGCTTTATTCAATAACAAGTTTCATATTTAAATATTATTTCTATTTTTGCTTAATGTCAATTATATTATGATTGATATTAAAAAAATTATTTAACGCACGGTTAGATTAATTTTTTCAATATAATAAAATTTTAACTACAAATAAATCTATATTTTTAATTTTGCTCTGCGTGCGGTTTACACAAAGCTACCACAAACAAAAAACTAAAAATAATAAAGTACAGGTCTTGATTAAGGCTTGCACTTTTTTATTGCATAAATATTTTAATTAAGTTTTGAATTTCTTTAACGCACAGTTAATAAAATTTCATCAATAATTTAATGAAAATTCAACATTATAGTATATTAATTAATAAGAATATTAATTATATTTATTTACTAATATATTTTATAGAAAAATAAGTATAATAAATTGACAAAATATATATATTTCTATATACTATAAAAAATAAATAAATTTTAATTTTCATAAAATAAATAAAATGAAAAATACTTTTTTAAATTCCATTATTATTATTTCTTATGTTGTTATTTTCACAATTTTTTCTTTTATGATTTCATTATTTTTTTCTAAAAAAGATGTTTTTAATCTAATATTATCATTTATTTCTATTATTAGCTTTTTTATTTCTCTCATTGGATTACTATTATCCATTAGCATAAACAATAATATTACTATCCATATAGTAAATAAACATGAAAACAAAAAATTCTATAATGAACAAGAAATAAAATTTGATATAAATAAAAAAGAATCAAATGATTTTACCATTGAGATATGAGATAGCGATTTTATTATTATATTTGTATGCTTCTTCTTTAATTATATTAAGGCAATTTTCATTACCAAGTTCATAAGATTTTATTATATCATTTATTGCCGATTCATTATCTCCCATACGACCTTTTAGTATTCCTAAATTATAATATGAATTCATTTTTATTTTTTTATCTTTGTTATTTACCGAATTCACACATCTATAAAAACATTCAATAGCTAATTGAATTTTATTTTGCATAGCATATATTACACCTAAGTTATAATATGCCCCAAAATTGTTTGGATTAATTTCTAGTATTTTATTTATATCTATAATAGCTTTATCATATTCTTGTAGGTCTATAGAAACTAATGCTCTATTATTATAAGAACTTTCGTGTTCAGGATTTATTGATATTGCTTTCGTATAATAGTTAATTGCTTCAGTTTTATTTCCTATACTATCATAAAAATTAGCTAAGTTGTAATATGGATTAAAGTCATCTTTATTTAATTCTATTGAAAGAAGATAAGATGTTATAACTTTATCTTTATATTCATTTTTTTTAAATAAATTATACAAATTATTATAAACTATACCTTTAGCGTAATAATATAAAGATTTATTATTGTTATTTAATTGTGCACATTCTATAGCCTTATCTAATAATTTTATAGAATATAAATAATCATTTTCATTATTAGATATTGATGCCTTTATATTATATAAATGACTTTCATTATAGTATATACCATCAAAATTATTGTCTATTTTTTTTGGGCTATCAAACATTTCTAATGATTTTTTATATTCGGTATCATTTTTTGATTCTTCGTACTTTTTCATATAAAGAATTGCAATTCCTAAAATCGGATATATGTATTCTTCATCTATTTTTAAACTTTCTGTATAATATTTTTCTGCATTATATAAACCATTCTTTTGCAAATATGTATTACCAATATTATTATATAATACAGAAAGTAAATAATAATCTTCTTTATTAGCTAATTCTTCCGCTATTTTCAAATCTTTTTCTGCATCGTTATTATTATTTTTGGGGCTGTCCTAGATAACTTAAATTTGTTAAAATTTAAGTATGAAACGCAGTAAATTAAGTAAAGATAAACAAT
>NZ_CAKVGN010000032.1 GCF_934747485.1 uncultured Brachyspira sp.
TAATTAAATTATAAGGAATACCTGCTTTTTTTAAACTAAAAAACGTGCAATATGTATGGCTCCTAAACAATTATATAAAAATTTTATATTGAAAAATAGAATAATATATTATATAATTGTTTTCATATTTGGAGTTGTCAATGGCAAGCATAGAAAGAGAAAAAGCTATAGAATTATTTAAAAAATACAACAAAGAACCATCTCTATTTAAACATGCCCTATCAGTTGAGGCAGTAATGAGATATTTTGCTGGTAAATATAATGAAGATGCTGAAGAATGGGCAATGGTTGGCTTTTTACATGATATGGATTACGAGATGTTTCCTAATGAACATTGCATAAAAGTAAAAGATATATTAGAAGGAGAAGGCTTGCCTGAGAGTTTTATTAGAGCTATACAGAGTCATGGCTTTGGAATATGTACAGATATAGAGCCTATCACTAATATGGAAAAAACTTTATATGCTGTAGATGAGCTTGCAGGTTTTATTTTGGCTTGTGCTTTGGTAAGACCTTCAAAGAGTTTAGATGATATGGAAGTAAAATCAGTTAAGAAAAAATTGAAAGATAAAGCTTTTGCTGCCAAAGTTGATAGAAATATAATCAATAATGGTGCTGAGAGACTTAATATATCATTAGATGAATTAATAAAAGAGACTATAGATGCTTTAAAACCTATACAAGAAAGTATAGGCTTACAAAAAATATCTTAAAAATAATTTTTTAGGTTTCCATTATGAGTAAGGTTAAGATACTAACAATAGTAGATATGCAAAATGATTATATGGAAGGCGGTCCTATGGCTATTAATGGAGCTATCAGCATCATACCTGTAATTAATGACCTTATAAAAAATGGAGAATATGATGCTATAATAGCTACCCAAGATTGGCATCCATCAAATCATATATCTTTTGCTTCAACTCACAACAAAGAACCTTTCTCTAAAATTAGGGTAATGGACCAAGAAACTGGCGATGAAGAAATTTTAACACTTTGGCCTCGTCATTGTGTTGCTAGAACTTTCGGCTCTGCTATTGTTGATGAATTAAAAAAGAAGAAAGATTATATTTATGTTCAAAAGGGTGTTGATGCTGATGATGAGGGAGTATCTGGATTTTCTTATATGCATAAAGATTTCATAGATGCTGCAAGAGAGAACAAAGAAGTATTGATATTAGATTTTGCGGGTGTTGCTTTGGATTATGCTGTTTATTATACTGCAAGAGACACTGCTGAATATGTAAACTCTATTAATGCGGAATATTTAGTTAGTGTGAATGTTTTAGAATATGCATCTGCCGCAATGAATCCTGATAAAGTATATGAATTATATTCCAATGTAAAAAACATTAATCTTAAAAAGGTTCATTTGTGAATATTATAAGACTTGAAAATAGTCAGATTGATGATGATAGAGTGTTTTTGTATAAAAGCCCTATTGGAAATTTATATTTAACTCATTATAAAGATTATATAACTTCTATTTCTTTTCAAAACAATTATAAAAAATGTCATGATGAAGAGCCAAACATTATAAGAGAAACCAAAAAACAATTAGACGAATACTTTGAATTAAAAAGAAAAATATTTGATATACCAATTGCAGTATGCGGAAGCGATTTTCAATATAAAGTGTGGATAGAAACATATAAAATTCCTTTCGGAGAAATAGATACATATTCCAATATAGCAAAAAAAATATCTAAAAGTTCCGGAAGTATTTTTAGAGCCGTTGGAAGTGCTGAGGGCAAAAATAAAATACCAATTATAATACCATGTCATAGAGTAGTTTCTAAAGATTTGAAATTAACAGGATATGCAGGCGGAATAGAAAAAAAGGAATATTTACTAAAACTTGAAGGTTTTAAGATAAATAATTTAAAGATAATAAAATGATAAAAAAAACTTATAATACAAGCAGATTACTTTTAGTGCAGCCTAATCTTGAAATGGCTAACTCTATTTTAGATTTTTATCATAGAAATAAAGATTTTTTTAGAGACTTCGACCCTTACAGACCCGATATATTTTATAAACTTAATACGCATAAAAATATTATAAAAAAAGAAATAGATGATACAAAAAATTTCAAGATGCTGAAATTTTATTTATTTAAAATAGAAGACAGAAAAACAATAATAGGAATGATTAGTTTTGCTAATATAGTAAAAGGCTCTTTTTTGTCATGCACTGTTGGATATAAATTAGATAAAGATGAGACCAAAAAAGGCTATATGACAGAAGCATTAAAATATGCAATAGATATAGTATTTAAAGAATTAAAACTTCACAGAATAGAAGCTAATATTATGCCGCATAATAAGCCGTCATTAGATTTGGTAAGAAGGCTTGGATTTGAATATGAAGGGCTCGCAAAAAAATATTTAAAAATCAATAATAAATGGGAAGACCATATACATATGACCATATTAAACGATGATATCTAAACAATAAACTAAAAATTTGACAAATTATAATTTTTTCAGTATAAATTATAATATAAATATTTATGGATATTATCATGAAAATAGTTTGCCTCGGCGACAGCACAACATATGGCTATATGGTTAATAGAAAGCAAGTTTGGACTTCTATATTAAACAGTAAATTTGAAAACTCTAACATACAGTTTATAAACAAAGGCATAAACGGAGATACTATTTCTTCAATGTATTTTCGTTTTGATAATGATGTTATTAATGAAAAACCTAATACTCTAATACTTATGGGCGGAGTAAATGATATATTTCTTTTTAAGCCTTTAGAAAATATAAAAAAAAGCTTTGTTGACATAATAAATAAATCTAAAGAAAACAATATAGATATAATAACATTCACACCTATACCTTTTATAAAAGAGGATTTTACATTTTTTAAGGTTAATAATTTAGAAGAGATGGAAAGCATATTAGTAGAATATGTTAATTTTATTAATTCTTATGCAAAAGAAAACAATATAAAATGCATTGATGTTTATGATATGTTTATAAATAAAATATTGAAAGAGCATAAATATTATGATTTATATTTTGACGGTGTTCATTTAAATAGCGAAGGACATAATATTTTTTCTTATTATTTATTTGAAAAATTAAAAGAGTATATAGAGTAAAAGGATTCACTTTTATTCAGCTTTATTAAAAATAAAGCCAAATAAAAGTGGGAGATTATTTATGAAAAATACTAATTATTAAAACAGAAGTTATTAAAAAAAGTAAAATATTTTGTATTTTTTTCATATTAATAATATTTATTTATAATATATTAGAATTTTAATGTATAATAAAAACATTATGAGAGTAAAAATAATAGACACAGCTTATGGTGGATATGGAATTGCTAAAGAAGGAAAAATTATATTTGTAGCACATTCTGTTGAAGGCGATTTAGTTGATATATCGGTAAAAAAAGAAAATAAAAACTTTTGCTATGCTAATATAAATAATATTATAGAGCCTTCAAAATATAGAATAAAAGCAAAATGTAAATATGCTAGTATTTGCGGAGGATGCGTATTTAATCATATTGAATACAATAAGCAATTAGAAATAAAAAAAAGTATTGTATTAAACTCTATAAGAAACATCGAATATAATAATAATAATATAAATATAATAAAATCACCTAATGAACATTATAGACTCAGAGTAAACATGATAGCTCAAAATGGCAGTATTGGTTTTTATAAATTTAACACTAATGAGTTTATAAATATAGATGAATGTGTAATATTAAAAGAGAAATTGTTTGATAAAATAAAAAGCTTCTCTCTTCGCAATAATATCACAGGAAACATTTATGCTATAGAAAGCAGTAATGGCAAAATACTGTCATTTGCTGAGATTATAAAACAAAATAAAAATATAGATATAAGCTATTTTGACGGAATAACCATAAAACAAAAAAAGAAAATAAAAAAATACGGCATAGACAAAACAAGTTACAATACATATTTTGGCGAAGTGCCAATATCACATAAAAGCTTTTTTCAATCTAATCATTATTTGTTAGATGAGTTTCAAAAGAGTGCTGTTAAATACTTCAACGAATATGATACAAACATAGTTGAGCTTTATGCAGGAAGCGGATTTTTTACTGCTGCTATTAAAGAAAAATTAAAAAGTTTGAATGTTGATTACAAATTAATATCTTCAGAAATAAGTTCTGATTCTGTAAATATTGCAAAAGACATTATAAAAGAAGATGCAAAAGAAACATTAAAAAAAATAAATTATAATGTAGATGTTTTATTTGTTGATCCTCCTCGTGATGGATTAGATAAAAAAGTAATAGAAAACATTATTAGAATAAAACCAAAAAAGATTATATATATTTCTTGTAACCCTATGACATTTGCAAGGGATATTAATTTATTAAAAGAATATTATAAATTAATAGATTTAAATATAATAGATATGTTTCCAGACACTTATCATATAGAATTAATTTCTTGTTTAGAGATAAAATAATTATATTGATATTAGCAGTAAAAAATATATAATTCTTTTTAGGAGTTGCAAAACATTATGAAAATAATTTTTTTAGGTACTGGTACATCAGATGGTGTGCCTATGATAGGCTGCAAATGTAATGTTTGTAAAAGCAAAGACAAAAGAGATAAAAGAACAAGAGCATCTGTTTTAATACAGCATAAAAATAAAAATTATATAATAGACACTTCTTTAGATTTTAGAGAACAAATGCTTAGAGAAAAAGTTGATAGCTTAGAAGCAGTGTTTTATACTCATCATCATGCAGACCATTCTTCAGGAATAGTGGATTTGCGTTCATTAAATTTTATTATGCATAAACATATAGATTGTTACGGCAATAAAGATACTATGGACGTATTAGAAGATAAATATGATTATATATTTAACCCCATTCAGATAGGAGGCGGAATTCCAGATTTAGAGTTTCATATTATAGAAAAATCTATGATATTTGATGATATAACTGTAACCCCAATTCCTGTAAAACATGGTATATTAAATATATTAGGCTATAGATTTAATAACTTCACATATATCACCGATGCAAGCTCTATAAGTGATGAAAGCTTAAAACTCATAGAAGGCAGTGAAATTTTAGTGTTAAACGGATTAAGATATCGCCCGCATAGCACACATTTGTCATTACAAGAATCAGTTAATATAGCAGATACCATTAAAGCTAAAAAAACATTTTTTACTCATTTAACTCATGATGTTTTACATAAAAATTTAGATAAAGAACTTCCAAAAAACATGTACGCTGCATATGATGGTCTAACATTAGAAATATAATATGTTTTTATATTGATTATAAATATTAATCGTATATACTTGTATATATACGATTATAGTATAAAAAACATTTTATATAATTGGAGGATATAATGTTTGGTTATCTACAAAAAATAGGTAAATCCTTGATGGTGCCTGTAGCTGTATTGCCGGCAGCTGCTATCCTTTTGGGTATTGGTTACTGGATAGACCCTAATGGCTGGGGAGGCGGAAGCCCAGTGGCAGCTTTCTTTATTAAGGCAGGCGGTTCTATTATAGATAATATGCCTATACTGTTTGCAGTTGGAGTTGCTTTTGGTATGTCTAAAGATAGAAATGGGGCTGCTGCTTTGGCAGGACTCGTAGCATTTTTGGTTGTAACAACTCTATTAGCTCCTGCTACAGTTGCTATGATTCAAAGTAAAGATGCTGCTGACGTAGCTGCTGGATTTGCTAAAATTAACAATCAGTTTATAGGTATACTTTGCGGTATTATAGCTGGCGAATTATACAACAAGTTTGCTGAAGTAAAATTACCGGAATTCTTAGCATTCTTTAGCGGAAGAAGATTTGTACCAATAATTACTTCCGGTGTTATGATGATAGTATCATTCATTTTAATGGCTGTATGGCCTGCTATTTATGGCGGTTTAGTAACTTTTGGTGAAGCTATCATTAGTCTTGGTCCTATAGGTGCTGGTATTTATGGTTTCTTTAATAGACTTTTAATTCCTGTTGGTTTACACCATGCCCTTAACTCAGTATTTTGGTTTGATGTTGCTGGTATTAATGATATACCTAATTTCTTAGGCGGTCAGGCTTCTATTGATGCTGGAACAGCTACGGTAGGAGTTACTGGTATGTATCAGGCTGGTTTCTTCCCTATTATGATGTTTGGTCTTTTAGGTGCTTGTTTTGCCTTCATTAAAAATGCTAAACCTGAAAATAGAAATAAAATTCGTTCTATAATGTTGGCTGCTGGTTTTGCTAGCTTCTTTACTGGTGTTACTGAGCCTATAGAATTCTCATTTATGTTCGTTGCTCCTGTATTATATCTTATACACGCTTTATTAACCGCTATATCTTTAATTATTGCTTCTAGTATGAAATGGATTGCTGGTTTTGGTTTCTCTGCAGGTTTTATAGATTTAGTTCTTTCTACAAGAAACCCTTTAGCTACTCAATGGTATATGTTAATTGTACAAGGTATAGTATTCTTTATACTTTATTTTGTTATTTTCAATTTTGCTATTCAGAAATTTAATCTTAAAACTCCTGGAAGAGAAGATGATGATGTAGAAGAAATAGAAGTTACTGTATCTACAGGAAAAAATGCTTCTTATGCCGATAAAGCTGCTTTACTTCTTCCTTTACTTGGAGGACTTGATAATATAGTTGATATTGATAACTGTGCTACAAGATTAAGATTAGAAGTTAAAGATAATTCTATAGTTAATGATGCTGAAATTAGAAAACATTTCCCTGGTGTATTGAGACCTGGTAAAACTTCTGTACAAGTAATAGTTGGAACAGATGTACAATTTTTGGCAGATGAGTTTAAAAAAATTGCTCAAAAATAATTAAAATATTTTTTTAATAGGGCTTGTAATGATATTATAAGCCCTTTATTTTTTAACTTAAATATAGATATAAAACTGAACCTATATAAAATTAAATTAGTGTTTTTATACCAATATGATGCTGTATCATACTTTTATGTAGAAAATAAAGATAGAGTAAAAGATATTATATTAAAAAATCATGTGATTGCTAATTTAGTTATTAGAAATACTTAGTTTTCTAATTATAAAACCTCTATAGACAATTTGTAATTAAAAAGCATGAAAGTTTCAATAAATATTTTAAACATAGAAGAAATTGTTATAAAAGAAAATGAAGACTATATATTTGATGTTTATTCTCAATATATTGCTATACTAAAATCACAAAATAAGGCATCAAATTTAATAAAAATTTAGAATTAAAGAACAAATCAATAAAAAATTTAGATTTTAGAGTAGTAAAAATATAGTCAGTAATTTATTAGTATAAAAAATTATTATAAACAGTATCTTTTAATTCAATTATTATGTGTATTTTTTTAATAATTATTGTGTTTTTGCTGCTTTAATAAGTATATATCTTTTAATTTGTATGTTATCGGTTATAAATGTGAAAGATATACATAAAAAACTAAAATTATATTTGTTAAAAAGCTTGACAATTGGCTAAAAAATTATTAAACTTTAGGATATAAGTTTTTTATATTTAATAGTAAATAATTTAGTAAAAAATAAAAAAGCAAGGGGTTATAATATTATGTCTAGCATAAAATTTGAGCATGTAAGAAAAGTATATGACAACAAAGTTGAGGTTGTTAAAGACTTTAGTTTGGATATAGCCGACAAAGAGTTTGTAATTCTTGTAGGTCCTTCAGGCTGCGGTAAATCTACAACTCTACGTATGATAGCTGGTCTTGAAGAAATCACAGATGGTAAGCTATATATTGGAGATAGACTCATAAATGATGTAGCTCCAAAAGATAGAGATATTGCTATGGTGTTTCAGAACTATGCTTTATATCCGCATATGTCTGTATTTAAAAATATGGCTTTTGGTTTGGAACTTAGAAAAACTCCAAAAGATGAAATCAAAAAAAGAGTTGAATGGGCTGCACAAATACTTGATATAGCTCATTTGCTTGATAGAAAACCTAAAGCATTATCAGGAGGTCAGCGTCAAAGGGTGGCTTTGGGAAGAGCTATGGTAAGAAATCCGTCTGTTTTCTTATTAGATGAACCGCTTTCTAACCTTGATGCTAAATTAAGAGTTCAGATGCGTACTGAGTTAATTAAACTTCATAAACAATTGCAGACAACATTTGTATATGTTACTCACGACCAAGTTGAAGCTATGACTATGGGTACTAAAATTGTTGTTATGAAAGATGGCGATATTATGCAAGTAGATGATGCTAAAACGCTTTATAATCATCCTAAAAATTTATTTGTAGCAGGATTTATTGGGGCTCCTCAGATGAATTTTATCAATGCTAAGCTCTCTAAGAAAAATTCTAAATGGTATGCTAATTTTGATAGATATGAAATAGAATTAAATGACCCTAAACTTGATAAAATTGATGATTCTTATAATGATAAAGAAGTTATATTAGGTATTAGACCTGAAAACATTATTTTAGATAAAAATAATTCTGATAATAATTCTATAGAAGCTATAATCGATGTAATTGAGATGATTGGTTCTGAAAGTTATTTATATATGAACTTCGGAGATTCTCATGTTACTATAAGAATCAATACTAGCGATGATTATTCTAGAGATCAGCATGCATTTATGCATTTCGATTTAGCTAAACTTCATATATTTGATAAAAATACTGAAAAAAATATTTTAGTAGAACAATAATTAAGTAAAATAAGACTGGAATAGTTAATATTCTAGTCTTATTTTTTTACATAATTTCATATTAATTATTTTACGCTCATAAAAATATATAATAGACTTGTTTCAAAACTAAATTAATAAATAGTTATACTGTTTATTTTTTTAGTATTTTAAATTTATAGTTGGGGCTTTGCCCCCTGCGAAGCGTACCCGTAGGGTAAAACCCCAGTTCTTTTGCCGATAGGACCTACTCAGTATTGGTATAAAAGAACCTTATATCCTACGGATACGCTTCGCGAAGAACTGCATTTTTATATACTAAAATAATTAATGATACAACATGTAAAACACAATTTTATAACTAAAATTATGTTGAAAATTACACAACTAATTTTGTCAAGTACTTTTGAAACAAGTCTAATATAACTCTATAAGCACTTTTAAAATTTATTACTATTTGAAACGTTTTTGTATAGATTATAAAAAACTATATCAATACACTATTTGTTTTATAGTGAGTTTCTATTTTAAATTATATTAATATCTATTTTCCAATAAAATATGCTTAAAACAATTGCAATAAAAACATTTTTATTATATAATTATTTATTGATTTTTTATTTAAGGATTTCTATTATGCCAGCTAACTTAAAAGAAGCTCTAACTTTCGATGATGTATTATTAATACCGCAAGAATCTGATATACTGCCAAAAGATGTATCTTTAGAGAGAAAATTAACTAAAAAAATTACATTAAAAACTCCATTAATAAGCTCACCTATGGACACAGTAACAGAATCTCAAATGGCAATAGCAATGGCTTTATGCGGAGGATTGGGGGTTATACATAAAAACATGCCTTTAGAACAGCAGGCTAAAGAAGTAGAAATTGTAAAAAGTTTTAATGATATACAAGACAAACAAAAGGCAAGTATTAATGAAAAAGGTTCTTTAATTGCTGCTGCTGCTATAGGAATATCAGAAGATAGATATGAAAGAACAGAAAAATTAATAGAAGCTGGAGTTGACATAATAGTAATAGATACTGCACATGGTCATTCTAAAAATGTATTAAATGCCATAGCAGATATTAAAAAGAAATATTCTCAAGTGGAAGTTATAGCTGGAAATATTGCAACCAAAGACGGTGCTAAAGCTTTGATTGATGCGGGAGTTGATGCTATAAAAATTGGTATTGGTGCTGGTTCTATATGTACTACAAGAATTATTGCGGGGGTTGGAGTGCCGCAACTTACCGCTATAGAAGATGCTTCTGAGGTAGCTAAACAAAACAATGTTGGTGCTATTGCTGACGGAGGTATAAAATATTCTGGTGATATAGTAAAAGCTTTTGCTATAGGGGCTGATGCTGTTATGGCGGGAGGGCTTTTCTCTTCTACTTATGAGGCTCCAGGTGATGTTATTATCATAGACGGTAAAAAATACAAACCTTACAGGGGAATGGGTTCTGTGGGAGCTATGCTTCATGGAAGTAAAGACAGATATTTTCAAAGTGAGGTCGTAAATAAGTCTAAGTTTGTGCCTGAAGGTATAGAGGGTGTTACTGAATATAAAGGTCATGTTGCCGATGTGGTTTATCAGATTACTGGCGGTATACGTGCTGGAATGGGATATATTGGTGCTAAAACTATAGAAGAATTACAGAAAAAGGCTGTATTTCTTAAAATTACAAATCAGGGTCTTGCTGAGAGCCATGTACATGATGTAAAAATTACTTCTAAAGCTCCTAATTATTAAAAATTTATAAATTTATTTTGTATCATAACAAAATTCTATTTTTTTAATCGTAGATAAAACTGCATCTTTCTATTTCATAAACATTTAAAATAGTCATAAAAAACTCTTAAAATTTTTCATTGTAAATTAACAAGTTTTAATATATATAAATTTGCACTTTTTGGTATAAAAGAACCAAAAGAACTGCATAAAAAATTCACTTTTGGAAACACAAAAGTTGAATAAAAAACAACAAAACAAAATCATTATTTTTATTGACTTTTGGCCAAAAATAATTTATGATTCTTAACAATATGGGGATATAGCTCAGCTTGGGAGAGCATCACAATGGCATTGTGAGGGTCGTGGGTTCGAGCCCCATTATCTCCAAAAATCTCATTAACGCACGGTAAATAAAATTTCAAATATAATAAAATTATAATAGCAAACAAATTTATGCCGTAAAATTCACTCTGCGTGCGGTTGAATAATCAATAAAAAATAAATAACTATAGTGTTATAAATTAAGAACTAAATATTGTTTATATTTTTATATTTAGAATATAAAGAAAATAAAATAATTGATAATTTAAATAATTCTGAAAAATATTTGAAAAATGCTATAAATGATAGTAGAATAAAAGAAGATATAGGGGAAACCTACTACTATTTACATCTTGTATACGATGAATATGCTAAACTTGACAACAATAACAGCGGTTATTCAAAAGAAGAATGCCAAAAATTAAGCAATGAGTATCTTCAAAAGTCAAAAGATTTAGGATATAAGCACTTTATGGATAAATAAAAATTATTCATCTTTGTAAATATATTATCAACTTTTTTGTGTATTAAAATTTTTTTATCACTCGTTATGCTTTACTAAAGATGAAGTAAAAAACGCACTTTTTGCAACTTTTTGCTGCGGGAAAAAGTTGAATAAAATAAAAAACTTATATGACAATTTTTTTTAGTTTGTGATTTGTGGTGGCTTTGCCCCCACACCCCCACTTCTTTTGGTGACCCAAAGAAGCAAAAGGACTGCATTTTCATGGAATATAGTTACAAACATATATCATTATTTAATATATATTCATAATCAATAAAATTAAAACACTATAAATATTTATTAAGTTACTTTAAAAAAATTACATTATTTCTTATACACAGAATAAGCGTAAGATATTATAGCGGATGCTGCTGATACATTAAGTGAATCAAAATCGCTGCAGGCTTTTATCATAATGCTGCCGTCAGAATTTTTCTTCAAGCTCTCCCTCACACCGCTATGCTCATTTCCAAGTATAATAGCTGTAGGTGTATCAAATTTAAAATTTTCTAATGATGTACCGCCCTTTTCGCTCGCATGATATACCCAAAAACCTTTGTCTTTCATTATTTCAATAGCCCTATTAAGATTGGTCTCTATTGATATAGGCAAATGATAGGCAGCACCAGCCGATATCTCATAAACCTTTTCATTTATAGGAGCAGCATTGTCTTTAGGTATAATAATGCCTCCCAAACCAAAAAAATATGCATTCCTTATAATAGCACCCAAATTATGAACATCAGTTATAGAATCAAGTATAAATATGAGCGGCGTATTAGTTTTCTCTAAAGCCCTATCCAAAAAAACATCAATACCTATTTCAGCATTTTCTTTCACACTCGCAACAATAGAATAAACCTTCCCTACAATACTCTCCATCTCTTTTTTTTCAACATTTTTAATTAAAACTTTTTTTCTCTCAGCAAGCTTAATTATTTCTTTTTCTTTCTTAGATATAGGAAATTTTATATAAATAACATCAACCAAGTCTTTAGATAGAGCTTCAACTATAGCATTTTTTGAGCTAATAAACATTATTTCTTATAACCATTAGGGTGATTTTTATGCCAATTCCAAGCAGTTTCAACTATTTTCTCTAATGAGTCTATAGTAGGAGTCCAACCTAATACCTCCTTAGCCCTATCACTACTTGCAATAAGTTCAGATGAGTCGCCTCCCCTTCTCGGACAAACCTCTGCAGGTATAGCATGACCTGTTACTTTTCTTGCCACATCTATAACATCTTTTACACTAAATCCGTTACCATTACCCAAATTACAAGCAACACTCTTACCACCATTTTTAAGATAATTCATAGCAGCAATATGTGCCAAAGCCAAATCACATACATGTATATAATCTCTCAAACAAGTACCATCTGGTGTAGGATAATCATCGCCAAATATTTTTATGTTTTCTCTTTTTCCAAGAGGAACTTGAAGTATTAAAGGTATTAAATGTGATTCTGGGTTATGGTCTTCTCCAATGTCTCCGTCAGGATGAGCACCAGAAGCATTAAAATATCTCAAAGCCACATAATTAAAATCATAAGCCTTTGTATACCAAGAAAGTATTTTTTCTAATGCAAGCTTACTGTCGCCGTATGGATTAGTTGGCTCTTTTCTGCAATCTTCTTTTAGAGGAATAGCTTCAGGTTCTCCATAAACAGCAGCAGTAGAAGAAAATATAAAGTTCTTTACTTTAGCTCTAAGCATAGCATTAAGAAGATTTATAGAGTTAGATACATTGTTATGATAATATTTAGCAGGATTTTGTACACTTTCCCCTACTTCTATATAAGCACATAAATGCATAACAGAATCAATATTATGTTTAGCAAATATCTCGTCAAGTAAAGTGCTATCTCCAATGTTTCCCTGATAAAAGTTCTTACAATCTTTAATAGCCTCTTTATGACCATACTCAAGTGAATCTATTACAACAGTATCTATATTCTGTTTTAAAAGTTCACGCACCACATGAGAGCCAATATAACCAGCTCCTCCACAAACTAAAACAGCCATAATAAAAAACTCCTTTTTATAAAAAATTAATTTTCAGCACCTAAACTCTCTAAAAGCTCTATTGTCTCGCTATCATTAGCATAATATAAAACACCATCTCCATCTTCATCAGTGCTGTTAATATCAAAATCCAAATCATTAACCAAATATTTGATAACTTCTATATTATCATTTAAAGAAGCAATATGAAGCCCATTAGCATCATAAATATTCTTAGAATCAACTAAATCAGGATGTTCCTGAACCAACATTTTTACTTCATCAACACTTCCAGTACCACAAGCCCACAAAAAAGCATTCCACCCATCTTCATCTTTCATATAAGGATCAGCATTATTATCAAGCAAATATTTCATTATTCCTAAATCCCTATAAAATATAGCAAATATCAAAGGCGTAGCTCCATCTATACTATAACTGTCATCCATAAACTCACTGTATTCACTTTCATCTGTGCTTATAGTATAATCAATTAATTGACTATCCATCTCTACCAATTCTGCCACCCTTTTCAGGCTATGATTCCTTATAGCATCAAATATATCATACTCCTCACTATATTCCCCTTCTTCTCTATCTTCATAAGAAAATGCATAAGAACTCTTAATATCAACAAACTTACCATTTACTTTCACAACATTAGTATACTCTTTATGATATATATTATTAGGGTCGCTAACATAAACTTTATTATTAACAGCAACTTCAGATTCCTTCTTACAAGAAAATAATACTACAACAGATAATACAACAAAAATAATCAACAATATTCTTTTCATAAATGCAAAACCGCCATTCTATATAACTTTTATGCAATTATACTATAAAATACAATTATTTTCTATAGCAAGTATAAATAAAAAACAAATATAAAAAATATTTACTATTTTAATAAATGAACTGTTATAATTAATATAGCAATCTAATTGACTTTTTTAATAAAAAATATTAGACTTTGAACTAAACTATTTTAGGAGATTTTATGGGACATAATATAATAGACGGATATAGAAAAATAGAAGGTAATTATCCAACATATAGAGAATATTTAATACATTTCTACTGTAAAGATTGTTCTAATTTTTGGGCTGTAGATGACAAAGAAATCAATATAGTAGAAGACGATGATTTAACTAATATAGATGATATAATAGATGATTCTGTATCAAACTGCCCTATATGCGGCTCAACAAATATAGCAAGAAGCAATAAAAATAATTAATTATTTAGCTTGTTTTTAATAAGTTCTATAATCTCTTTAGAATCAATTTCATTAGCTAATTGCAATGCATCTTTGTCTTCTTCATTTTTAATGCCTAAATTAGCTCCTTTCTCTATTAATATTTTTGCCACATGAACATTATAATTTTTTAAAGCTATTATTAAAGCAGATTCATTTTTCACATCAACATCATCTAAATTAGCACCATTGTCTATAAGAAAATTCACAGTCTCTATAGCACCGTCCTCAGCAGCATACATAAGAGGAGTCTTATTGCTAAAATCCCTAGCATTTATATTAATTCCAGAATTAAGCATAGCTTTAACTTTTTTTAAATCACCATATAAACAAGCTATATGTATGCTATCATTATTAGAATCCAATCTAATATTTTTTAAAGCTCGTTTTAATATAGGGGTAAGTATAACTAGAGAAACTATTACAATAATTATTATAGTGCTGTGTTCCATAATACAAAATCCTAGGCTTTCAAATCACAACTTAAGAACTACTATAAAAACATAAAATATTTTAATTTAGTAAAAGTATATAATAAACTTATTAATTATTCAAATAAATTATATCTTTATTATTAGTATCTATTACAATATTTTTTCCGTCAAACTTTTTAGCATCTTTATAAACTATATATGGTATATTTAAAGCCTTAAGTAATATAGCTGAATGAGAAATAGAGCTTCCATTCAAAGATATAACCCCTTTAATATTATTAGAAAAATTAGCAATATTTGACACATAAATATTATCTGATATTAAAATAATATCTCCTTTCTCAGGCAATTCTATTTTTTTATCCAACATTACAGCTAATACCTGATTCAAAATATCCTGAATATCATATTTTCTCTCTACCATATAAAAATCATCAAACTCATTAAAACAATCATACATATTTTGCATAATATTAGTATATAAATATAAAGCAGTATGTTTAGAAGTTTCAAGCAAACTATCTACATCGTTAATAACCGCCTCATCAAGAAGCATAGATAAATGAGAATCAAATATAAGAACAGCATCATTAGAAATATTTTTTTCTTCTATCTTCTTTTTTTGCTTTAATATTTCTTTTCTCACAGTTTCTATTGCATATACAAATTTTTCTTTCTCAGTTTTTATATCAATATCTCTCTGCTCTTCATAACCTATTTTTATATCCAAATCAACATACTTAGCCAACCCGCTAATCTTGCCATCACATACAATTTCAAAATCAGAATTAACAGTATAAACTTTTTTTGCTTCATTATCACTAAACTCAAACTTTCCGTCAAATAAATCTTGAAAGAAGTCTGTTAAAATCTGATGATTATCTCCTTTTATATACACTTCCACAACATCATCATTTTGTATATTTAATAAAGATATTTTACTCATACTGTCAGCACAAACAATATTTTTATTTTTAGTTTTGTTAGTAATATATACAGAGCAATTATTTTTAGATATAGTATTCATAAACATGAATATAGGTCTAACATGAAAACCATTTTTTAATTTAACAACATATTCTTTTTTTATATAATCCCTTAAGTTTTCTTGAACATTATCACATTTTTTAGTAAGATTATTTAATTTATCTTCTATCTCATCTATTTTTTTATTTAATGAAGCCTCAGAAGCAGCAATCATTCCCCCCTCTACAATAGGAGCAAATGATATCCTCACATTTTTTTGCTTTTCTTTATCTAACATAGCAACAGCCATTTCGCAATTAACTAAAGCCTCTTTGCTGTCAAAAAATATAATTATGCCATCTTCAGTGTAATTATCATTGATAACTTTATAAATATCATTATGATTAGTACCTAAAAAACTGTTATTTTCCCCTACTCCTCCAGAACAGGCAGCAGATACATTGCCAACTTTATTAATATATTTTTGTAATGCTATTACAAACTCATGACTATCTGAAACAAATATTAAACCAACCACATTTAATCCTTTTATATTTTTTATTAATTAACATATTATTTATAATCTAAAGTATAATAAAAACATAATTTTTTGCAATATCATAATTTATATTATTTCTTAATGCACATTTATTTTTTAAATAAAAAAAGAGTGTCAGAAAATATCTGACACTCCTTATATAATAATAAAATATTTCTTACTGATTATTAGTTACTATTTCTACATTTTTAGTAAAAGTATAAATTAAGTTAGTACCAGAAGTAGTAGTAATAGTTAATACATCGCCATCTAAAGCAATAGTATCAGCACCATTTAATATTTGTAAATATTCCATTTCTGCATTCATATCTTCTTCAGGACCAGCCATTTTAGTAGAACCCATATCATCGCTTAATTTAATTTTATCGCCTTCTAAAGTAAAACCGCCAAAATAATAGTTAATAACAGCTTTACCGCTTAACTCATTAGTAGCAGAAAAAGCAATAGTAACTTCTTTACCCTCATACATATTAGTAAGAGCAAACTCTTTACCTAATAAATCATCAACTGTAATCATAGCAGCATTTACTTTGTCAGTTGTTGTATTTGAAGATTGCCCGCAAGATACT
Source organism: uncultured Brachyspira sp. (assembly GCF_934747485.1). Taxonomy (GTDB): domain Bacteria; phylum Spirochaetota; class Brachyspiria; order Brachyspirales; family Brachyspiraceae; genus Brachyspira. The sequence goes on from NZ_CAKVGN010000032.1 coordinate 17,034, forward strand.
GCGAATATTGCTCCTACAACAGCAAGAACTATTGATAATATTTTTTTCATTTTATTCCTCTCAATTTAATTTTAAGAAGAATTATATTATAATTAAATTTATTATCAATATAAATATTAATAATTTCAATAAAATTTAATATATTTTTTTTAATATTTTGCTATAAAAAATTATTTAGCATCTGATACTTTTAATATTTCTATTATGTTCTGATATCTCTTCTAAGTTGTATAACTTAATAGAGTTTTTTATATTTATCTTCTATGTTTGTGATTTTTTAAGAGTCATTTTTTATTATTGCTCGTGATAAAATCGCTTATTATCAGCTACTAATTTATCATATTAAACTATTTTTTATTATTAACATTCATTTTCTTATAATTATTTCTATGCTTTGTGATTTTCTTTAATGCCATCTTTCTATCTTTTTTTATCTCTATAGAACTTTTTTGCAATTGTCTGTTTTCATTAAGAAGTGTTATATAAGCATCATATCTCTCATAAGGTATTTCATCATTTTCAAGAAGTTCTAATATATAACAATCTGGTTCATGCTGATGAGTGCAATCCTTAAACTTACATTTTTTAGCATACTCTTCCAAATCTTCAAAAGTTTTCTTTATGCCTTTATCATCTTCCCAAAGCCCAAGATTTCTTAAACCCGGAGTATCTATTACAACACCTCCGCTGTCTAATACTAAAAGCTCTCTGTGTGTTGTGGTATGCATTCCTTTAAAATCATACTCTCTCACCTCTTGTGTTTTCATTTTCTCATCTTTCAAAAGATAATTAATAATAGTAGATTTTCCAGCACCAGAAGCCCCTATAAAAACTGATGAAGTATCTTTTTTAATATATTTCAAAAATGTATCAGCATTCTTTCCTGTTTTTGAACTGTAGGCAAATGCTGTTTCATTAGGATAAGTTTCTTTTATAGTTTCTAATAATTCTTTATATTCAGCATCTTCATATAAATCTATTTTACTTATTGCAATTATTGGTTTAATTCCAGAAGTATGAACAACTGACAAATATCTTGCTATAGCTGACATCGGCATTTCATTATCAATACCAACTATTATAAAAGCATAATCAATATTGCTTACTATAGCCTGAATATCGTTTTTTTTAACATTAGCTTTTCTATATAAAATATTTTTTCTAGTGAGTATAGTATCAATAAAAGCATTATTATCCGACTTTTTCATTAGCACCCAATCACCAACAACAGGAAGCTCGCTTTGCACTTCAGAGTTATATCTAATCTTTCCTTTTATTCTTGCTAAAAACTCACCCTCATCAGAAAAAAGTGTGTAGTATCTTTTATTAATTCTTATCACCCTTGCAGGCACAAGTTCTTCATTATTGATTTCTTTTAAAGAATTAATTTTCAAACTTTCTAATGCCAATTTCTCAAAATATTCATCAAAACCAATATCTTTTATTTTCAATATTATTATCCTCTAAATTTTATATTTTTATAATACTAAATTTAGAAGTTTTGTCAATTTAATTATTATTTGTAATAGAATGAGTTTCTAAATCTTTATTTATTTTATCTCTAGGAATATCATTAAATAGAACTTCTTTTAAATATCTATCAGTTGTTTCCATAACCAAATATCAGGTTTTCCTATACCATTAGCATTAGGAAATATCCCAACTATTTTATATCCGTTTTTCTGATAAAATTCATAAGGATGATTATTAATATTTTTTATATTATTAAGTATATATGACATATCTGTATTATTAAAATTAAATTGATGCAAATTGGTTTTATAATCTTCATCATCTGAACCAAGCATAATATTTAATACATTTTTTAATTTAGCCTCTCTTTCAAGCTCTTTTAATAACTTAGAGCCTACCATCATATTTCTATACTCTGATTTTATTATTAGAGGATGAAGTTCACATGTTATATTAGAGTACATCTCTAAAAGTCCTGCATATCCTATCAATATTTTATTTTCTATGTAGCCCAAAGAAATAAAAGATTTATTAACCAATTTTATTATATCATCTGTACTATAAAAACTATTAAATGCTTCTGTCATCATTATTGATATATCTTCAGCATAGTTAATATTTTCTTTAATATTTATAAATATAGATTAAAATATATTCCTCAATCATTATTCCTCATGAGTAAAACATCTCTATACTTTATCACAGTATTTCCGCGAGGTATAATAGTACCGCCATCTCTTTTTATCATCACTATCAAATTATCCTTTGGCAATTTCAAATCTTTTAACTCTTTGTTTTTCCAAGGGTGATTGATATTAATATTTATCTCTTTTAATGTTATGTCATAATATTTTGTTCTTTTAGCATTAAGTATAATTGTATCGCCGCTGTTTATAACAGTGCTTCCATTTGGAATAATGGTTTCATCACCACGCTCTATTGTTATAATGATTGAGTTTTCTGGAAGTTCTATGTCTTTAATTTCTCTGCCAACCCAATGATGATTTTTAGTAATGTTCACTTGTATAAGCTCCATATCATCATCATCAACATAGTCGTTGAAAGTTTTTAATACATTTTCTGCAGAATCAACAAGTCCGAATTTTTTTGCAATAATAGGAAGCAAAGTACCCTGAAAAGATACAGATATAATCGCTAAGAAAAATACAATATGAAATATATCATAACTAATAGCCTCACCATTTACTATAACAAATATAGCAAAAACAATGGAAGCAGCTCCCCTAAGACCTGCCCACATAATTAAAAGCTGTTTTTTTAATGATACCTTAAAAGGAGTTAATATTGCTAATACCGCTATAGGTCTCGATACAAATGTTATAAATAATGCTACAAATATCGCAGTAGGAGCAACATTGGATATTCTTGAAGGAAAAGAAAGAAGCCCAAGCAAGAAAAATAACACCATCTGCATAAGACCAGTAACACCGTCAAAGAAATTAACCAAAGCAACTTTATTTTTAATATTGGTGTTTCCAAGAACTATACCAACTAAATAAACAGCTAAATATCCATTGCCTCCCACTATAGAAGACAGAGAATAAGAAAGCAAAGCAACAGCAAGCACAAATATAGTATCAAGCCCGCTTACTGGAAACTTAAATTTTCTTAAAACATTATAAGCCATAAAAGATATTAAAGCCGCCACTATCACAGCAAACACTATCTGAGCAAACACCATATAAACTATTGAAAGAGGACTGTTTAATGTCTTTCCAATAAGCCCCAAAAATATAACCGTAAGCATATATGACATAGGGTCGTTACTTCCGCTTTCAAGCTCCAAAAGAGAAGCAAGCCCGTCTTTTAGGTTTAAATTCTTTGAACGAAGTATAGAAAACACAGAAGCAGCATCGGTAGACCCAATAACCGAAGCTATTAAAAAACTCTCAAATAATTCAAACTTTAATACAAAATAACATAATACACCCGTAACCATAGAAGTGATAAAAGTACCAACAAATGATAGTAAAAAAGCCTTTTTTGCCACTGGTTTAGCAACTTTCCAATTAGTACCAAAACCTCCGTAAAACATTATAAATATTAAGGTTATAGTACATATCTGCTCTGCTACAACATAATTGTCAAACTCTATTTTTAAAATTCCGTCAGAGCCAAATAACATTCCCAAAACCAAAAAAAGCAAAAGCGAAGGCACCCCTACTTTCATAGATATTTTACTAGCTACTATACAAATTATAATTATTAAAGATGATATTAATATAGCTGTATTCATATTAAAGTATTATAATCCTTATTAATTTAATATTTATTCTTTTTTATTATTTTCTTTAGGCTTAAATATTAATGAAATAGAGTTTACACAATGCCTTGTATTTTTATCTGTTAAATGTTCGCCCTGAAACACATGCCCTAAATGAGCTCCGCAATTATTACATGTAATTTCTATTCTATAGCCGTCTTCATCTAATGACCTTCTAACAGCTCCTTTTATTTCATCATCAAATGAAGGCCATCCGCATTTTGATTTAAACTTATCTTCAGAGCGGTATAATTCAACCCCGCATTGTTTGCAGCAATAAACTCCTTCCTCAAAAAAATCATTATATTCGCCTGTAAAAGGATATTCAGTACCCTTAAATATTATCACATTTCTTTCTTCTTCTGTTAATTTTCTTAACTCCATAAAAAACCTCAATAATAATATAATAATTTTAAAAAATTGTATACTAAAACTTGAAATAAAACTATACTTTTATTATTTTTTTATATTTTTAGCATATATTTATAATAATAATTAAATTTATATATAAAAAATTAGTTTTAATACTTGACAAAAATAAAATAATATAGTAATATAGCCAAACATTAAATTGATAAAGAAAAGAAACGGGCCAATAGCTCAGTCGGTAGAGCATCGCCCTTTTAAGGCGGTTGTCGAAGGTTCGAACCCTTCTTGGCTCATATAGGTTTTATACACCTACAATTACTTTATATATGCCGGTGTGGTGAAGAGGTTTAACACACAGGATTTTCATTCCTGCATTCGCGGGTTCGAAACCCGTCACCGGTTCATCTACTTGCCATATCTGTAAATGATATGGTTTTTTTATAGCTATAATATTTTTATGAAAATTAAAAACAACGATAATAATACCAAAGCATTAAAAACCATAAGCAATGCCAATAAAAAAGCTCTAATTATATTAATCTCATCAATCGCACTAATCATTATTATCATATCTTTTTTATTATATTATTTTTTATACAGTCAAATAGATTCTGCAAGAAAAAATGATGAAGAGTTATATTTTTCTATATTATTTATCAATGAAAACAATGAACCTTATGGAGCATATATAGGAGCAGTATCAAGTTTACATAATAGAATCGGATTAATAGGGCTTCCAAGAAATGTAGCTCTTTGGAAAAATAAAAAAGACAATCCTATACCTCTAAAAGAATTATATAAAGAAGGAGGCGATTCTGCAGTATTTAATGCCATAGAAAACACTCTTGATAAAAAAATAACATACAAAATCACTCTTGATAATAACAGCATATCAGACATAATAGATTTAATCGGCGGAGTAAAAATGTATGTAGAAGAGCCTATACATTATATAGCAAAAAACAGCCTTTATAATATTAATTTTGATATTGGAGAATGGATTTTTCAGGGAAATAAAGTAGTATCATATTTACATTATATTAGTATGAAGCAATATGAGGATATAGAAACATTATATAGACTTGAAGATGTTATTATTAATTTAATGATTAGTTTTATACAAAGCCCAGAACTTAAATCTATGATAATTAGAAAGGATATGAGAAATGCTATATACTCAAAAATAAAAAGTAATTTAAGACCTCCGGATATTAAGGCTATATTGAAAATAATATCAAACAGCAGTGAAAAAAGCTTGATAGTACAAAATATTGATGCGAGAGTTGATGAAAAAGGAATACTTATTCCGCTACTCGAAGGAAGTGCTTTTATAAAACAGATAGAAGATTTGGCTTTATATGTTGGATTAAAAACAGAGAGAAGCGAATTAAACAATGAAGATGTTAGTTTAATAATTTTAAATGGAACTGATGTTTCAGGACTTGCTGATAGAATAAATATTAGAATGCGTTATAGAGGGTTTGCGGCTGGAGAGTATGGAAATTTCCCGGCTAAAGTGTATAATAGCATAGTTCTTATAAGAAACGGAGAGATAGAGAAGTCTTTTATGGTTGCTAATGAATGCAGAATAAGCAGAATATATGCTAAAACAGATAGAAGGCTTTTAAATAATGCAGTATTAATTTTGGGGTATGATTACTATGAAATTCAATGATTCAAACAAAACAAAAAAAATGATAGACAGAGAAATGGCTAAAAGTTTAACTCTAAAAGCAGCAAAAGCTTTAGATGATAAAAAACTTGAAGATATAGTAATATTAGATTTGGACGGTGTTACTACCCTTTCAGATTTTTTTATTATAGCAACAGCATCTTCTGCTCCTCAAATGAAGGCTGGCTCTGATGCTGTTTATAAAGAATTAAAGGAAGAGGGTGTTACTCCTTATGCAGAAAATGATAACAATTCTGATTCTTTGTGGTATTTAACAGATTACGGATTTTTGGTAATACATTTGTTTACACAAGAAGGAAGAGAGTATTATGATTTGGATAAATTATGGCATGAAGCTAAAAAAATAGATATGAATTAAATTTTTTAAAAATAAAGTTATTTTATGGAGAGTGTTATGAAAAAAATTGTTATTTTATCTTTTTTATTTTTATTTGCTAAATTATCATTTGCAGAAAGCGGCTGGCAATTAGGGGCTACAGTACCTATTGGGGCTAGTTTTAGTTTTTATAATGTTTATTTTTCTAAAGATGCTCCTCAAAGCTATAAAGATAATTATAGAAAAAATAGCGGTACGGTTGGCTTTGATGCCGGCATAACTTTTCAGGCTGGATATTTAGTAACTGATGAAGAGAAAGGAATAAGTTTACTTGTAGATATAGGTTATTCTCATGATTCTTTTGGGCTAAAAAGCTCATACAAAGATGAAACTACTCAGCAAGATGTAAATGTGAGAGAATATTATACTTTTGAAAACATGCAAATTGGTATACTTCCTAAATTCCATTATAATAATTTTGCTTTTGGGCTTGGTATTGGTGTAAAGGTACCTCTATATCTCACACATTCTGCTGAGTTTTTTAATGATAATACAAGCACTAAAACTTTTAGTTATTATGATGTAGGAAAAATTGATGATGTAATGAAAAATATTGTAATGACATATATTAAACTTACTTTTGATTATTCTTTTAATATTCAAGATAATGTTGCTTTATTAGTTGGAGCGTATATAGGCACTGATTTCGGTATAGATTTAAGAGGGGCAGAAAAAGTTCTTGTTGAAAGCAGAAACTTGGCTTCTTTAGATATAGGTGCACAAGTGGGAATGAAATTTGGTACTACTATAGGCAATTAAGAACTAACATGATATTTATAATAATAATATTACTTTTAACTATTATTATAATATCAAATTATTATGTACAGTTAGTTTTAATTAAAGGCAAAAAAAGAGTACTTGAAATCAAAAAAAACAGCAAAGAAGAAACTGAAGAAGAGCTGCTTGCAAAAGAAAAAAGAAGAGAATGGTTTGAAAAATCTCAAGCAGACATATATACTACAACTTCTGATAACTTAAAAGTACATGCTCATTTTATAGAAAATAAAAGCTCTAATATTTACACAATAGTGGTTCATGGCTACGAAAGTAAAGGCTCTAATATGAGGTATTATGCTGAGAAGTTTTTTAATATGGGGCATAATGTTCTTCTTATAGATTTAAGAGCTCATGGATTAAGTGAGGGTAATTTTTATGGTATGGGTTATTTAGAAAAAGAGGATATTCTCGCTTGGATTAAATATATATTATCAATTAATAGCAATGCTGATATTATTTTATTTGGAATTTCTATGGGGGCAGAATCTATAATGATTGCTTTGTCTGAAAACATTCCTTCAAATGTTAAGCTTGCCATAGAAGATTCCGGATATACTAATGCAAATGAACAGCTTGGAAACAGATTAAAAATAAGCTATCATCTGCCCTATTTTCCATTTATACCTGCAATATCATTAATAACAAAACTAAGAATAGGATATTTTTTTTATCAAGCTGATGCTTTAAAATCTGTATCAAAGACAAGAACACCTATACTATTTATTCATGGAAGTGAAGATGATTTAGTGCCTTTAGATATGATGGAGAGGTTATATAATGCTTGTTCGTCAAAAAAAGATAAATTAATTATAGAGGGGGCTTTGCATATAAGTTCTGCAAAACATAATGAAAAACTGTATTGGGAAAAAATAAAAGAGTTTATATCACAATATTTATAAATTATTATTTGTTGCTGTATTAGTTTCTACAATGCGGTTTGTATAGAGAGAATATAGCCTATATGAAGCTTTATCTATAGTATATGCTTTATTATTCATTTCAAAAGCGTATAACTCCCAATTATAATGGTCAAGTATTTTGAATTGAAAAATATATTTATTTGTATCTATTGTACCTATGATATCTACATAACGCATATAATCATCTTCTGCTATAAAATCTTCCCATTCAACAGTATTAAAAGATGATATCAAATCCTCTATTTTTATATCAGGGTACATTGTAAAAGAACTTTTTTTTATTAAACCTATAGCATCAAATTTTCTGCTTCTAACATCTATATCATTGGTATATACATTATTTGTCATATTAGCAGTATATTGTTTACTTTCATAAACTATATTTTTTTCACAAGATATGATAAAAACAAACAATAATGAAATAATTAATAATTTATTCATTACTTAAAAACCCTACCATTTTTAATATATAATTAAAACAATAAATTTCAATTATATTTTTTTACTAAATAATATAATTTAACTATGTCGGAAAATAAAACAAATAAAATTATGTTAGATAAAATTAAAAATATTAAATTATCCTTGACTTAAATTTTTATTTATGATAGCATAGATTTTATATGTTCGTATATAGAATATTATTTTAATTAAGGAGTAATTTTATGGCTGTAAAAGTAGCAATAAATGGTTTTGGACGTATCGGTCGTCTAGTTTTTCAGGCATTAGTAGAACGCGGTTTATTAGGTAAAGAGATAGATGTAGTAGGTGTTGTTGATGTTAGTACTGATGCTAAATATTTTGCTTATCAATTAAAATATGACTCTGTTCATGGCAGAATGAAAGCTGACATTACAACAGAAGGTGAAGATGTATTAGTAGTTAACGGCAACAAAATTAAATGTATCGGTGCTACTAAAGAATTAAAAGACCTTCCTTGGAAAGATTTAGGTGTTGAATATGTAATCGAATCTACTGGTCTTTTCACTGACAAAGAAAAAGCTGAAGGTCATATAGCTGCAGGTGCTAAAAAAGTTATTATATCTGCTCCTGGTAAAGGTGATTTAAGAACTTTCGTTTATGGTGTTAACCATGAAGAATATGACCCTTCTAAACATCATGTAGTATCAAATGCTTCTTGTACTACTAACTGTTTAGCTCCATTAGTACATGTTCTTCTTAAAGAAGGTATCGGTATAGAAACTGGTCTTATGACTACTATTCACTCTTATACTGCTACTCAAAAAACAGTAGACGGTCCTTCTAAAAAAGACTGGAGAGGCGGACGTGCTGCTGCTGTGAACACTATACCATCTACTACTGGTGCTGCTAAAGCTGTTGGTGAAGTTTTACCAGTTACTAAAGGTAAATTAACAGGTATGAGTTTCAGAGTTGCTACTCCAGATGTATCTGTTGTAGACTTAACTTTCAGAAGTGAAAAAGATACTTCTATTGAAGAAATCGATGCTTTAATGAAAAAAGCTTCTGAATCTTATATGAAAGGTGTTTTAGGTTATTGTAATGAAGAATTAGTATCTAGCGACTTCATACATGATAACAGAAGCTCTATTTACGATTCTTTAGCTACAGTTCAAAACAATTTAAAAGGCGAGAAAAGATTCTTTAAAATCGTTTCTTGGTATGATAATGAATGGGGTTATTCTAACAGAGTAATTGATTTATTATTATATATGTACAACAAAAAATAATAATAAGTTATAATAATTAATTTATTAGGCTATAATAAGGGTGCATAATATTAAATTATAGCACCCTTTTAATTTTTAATGAGCTGAAAAATAAAAATATACAAGGAGTTAATAATGAAAAAATCAGTAAAAGATATAGACATTAAGGGCAAAAAAGTCATAATGAGAGTGGACTTCAATGTACCTCTTGATAAAGAAACAAGCTCTAAAATCACAGACACTACAAGAGTAGATGCTGCTATACCTACTATTGAGTATATTCTCTCTCAGGGTGCTTCTCTTATACTTATGAGCCATTTAGGAAGACCTAAGGGAGAACCTAATCCTAAATATTCTCTAAAACCTGTTTATGATTATTTAAAAACTAAACTTCCTAACAATAAAGTTATTTTTGCTAATGATTGTGTAGGTGAAGAAGTAAAAAAACTTGCTTCTGAATTAAAGTCAGGAGATGTATTACTTCTTGAAAACTTAAGATATCATGCTGAAGAAGAGAAAAATGATGCAGCATTCTCAAAACAATTAGCTGAGTTGGCTGATGTTTATGTTAATGATGCATTTGGTACTGCACACAGAGCACATGCTTCTACTGCTGGTATAGTATCTGCTAAAGCTGGAATGCCTGCTGTTGCTGGTTTCTTAATGGAGAAAGAGATACAGTATTTGGGTGATGCTGTTGCTAACCCTGCTCGTCCTTTTGTTGCTATAATTGGAGGAGCTAAAGTTTCTTCTAAAATCTCTGTACTTAAAAACTTACTTAACAAAGTAGACACTTTAATTGTTGTAGGCGGTATGGCTTATACTTTCTTTAAGGCTAAAGGATTAGAAATAGGTGCTTCTTTATGTGAAGATGATTATATTTCTACTGCTAAAGAGATTATGGATAAAGCTAAAGAATTAAACAAAACTTTATATTTACCTGTTGATAACGTTATTGCTGATAAATTCGATAATGATGCTGCTATAAAAGTTGTAGATTCTACTGCTATACCTGCTGGTTGGATGGGTATGGACGTTGGACCTAAAACTTTAACAGAAATTGAAGGCATACTTAAAAATGCTAAAACTGTTGTTTGGAATGGACCATTAGGTGTATTTGAAATGGCTAATTTTGCTAAGGGTACTTTTGAGGTAGCTAAGTTTATTGCTAATTCTGGAGCTGTAAGCATTATCGGAGGAGGCGACAGTGTATCTGCTGTTAATAAATCTGGTGTTGCTGACAAGATGACTCACGTATCTACAGGAGGCGGTGCTTCTTTAGAGTTCCTTGAAGGTATTGAATTACCGGGAATTGCTGTATTACAAGATAAATAATATTATTTAATTTTCTATAATTGAAATAGTAAACCCGTAGGAACTATGGTTCCTGCGGGTTTTTTATTGTGATAATAGTTCTAATAATTATTTTATAAATATGTTATAAACTTAGCATATATTTTTTATTTAAACTTTACGCAGCCTTATTATTTTAAATATACTTCTTTTGCTCGAAAAAGAAACAGATATCTGCTAATAATTAATTACATCTTTTTAAACTTAAAATAAGAAATATTTTCAGCTATATGTTCTGTTTTATTTAATATTTCTTTGCTTGAAACAGCACTGTCATTTGCAAGAGAGCTATTTCTTTGCGTAATATCATTAATAGAAGAAACGCTTATATTAATTTGTTCAATATTATCTTTCTCTTCCTCTGCAGCATTTGATATATTAACTAATGAATTTGATACTTCTGTAACAAAATTATTAATTTCTTCTAATATAGAAGATGACTCTGATACGGTTTCATAACCTGAATCTATTTTTTGAATCGTACTTTCTACTATAGCTGTAATATCATCAGCAGATTTAGCAGAAGTTTGTGCTAAATTCCTAACTTCACTTGCTACAACTGCAAAACCTTTACCTTGCTCGCCTGCTCTCGCTGCCTCAACAGCGGCATTAAGAGCTAATATGTTAGTTTGAAAAGCTATAGACTGTATCATTTTAATAATTTCTGATATACTTTTACTTGCCTCAGATATTTCAGTCATATTTGACAATGTTTTTGATACTATATCAACTCCTCTGCTCGTATATTCTAATGCCTTCTCACTTGTTTCTTTTGCCTTATTAGTATTAACATAAGTTTCTGTAATTGAAGAAGATAATGATTCTATAGCACTAGCCAATTCATTAATTGAAGATGACTGAGAAAGCGTTTTTACAGACAAATCGCTATTACCTGAAGATATTTTATCCATTTCACTATTAATAGAATCTATATCCAATTTTAAATTATAAATCACCGAACTAATATTCTTTTGCATTTCATATATAGAAGATGATAATACATCAGCTATATTATGCTTAGCTTTAATAGTATTATTATCAATATCAAAATTACCTAATGCCATTTTATTTATATGCTTAACTGCTTCATTTAAAGTATTAGTAATAGGTATAGTAATAACTGTAACTAAAACAATCTCTAATATTATAGAAAGCATAATAATCATCAATAAATAAAATGTTAATTTACCTACACTTGATTTTAAATCATTATTATTACCTTTAGCTATTATATACCAAGGAAGCCCCTTTATTTCTTTTATACCATACCATTCATTTCTCAAAACTGATACTGCACTGCCATTTTTTATGCTGCTTTTCACATTGGCAAATTCAGGTATATTAAAAGCTAAATATTTAGAATTAAGCAAATAATCTTTATTATCATGATTAAAATATCTTCCATCTTCCAAAACTACAAAAAACTCATATCCTTTATCATTTTTTATTTTATTAATTATTTCTTGTATTTTTGCAAAATAAACATCTAATGCCACAACCCCTTTTAAATTACCCGCAGAATCTGACACCTTCTTTGATAATGTTATTATTACAGAATCAACAGATATATCAGTATATGGTTCCGTTACAAAAATATTATTAGTATTAACAGCTCCTATATACCACTCTCTGCTTGTTTGGTCATAATCGCCCGGTATATCTCCAAGAGCTGTTATAAATTGTCCGCCCTGAGAATAAGGTACTGTATTTCCAAAATATATATCAAATATTTCTTTATCTGATGCTTTTACATTAGAAACAGATAAATTAATATAATATTCAGGCAAATCTGATTTTATAAAATTTTCTGCTGCATCCACTTTTACGCTATATTCAGATATCCATTCTAAAATATTTGCTGAAACATCTTCCATCATATATGAAACATCATATATAAAATTTTGTTTATAACTATTATAATAAACTAAATATATAGGAATACAAATTAACACAAAAAATATAAAATAAGGTATAACAAATTTTAACACCACTGATTTTCTGCTAACTCTTGATTTATCCATATAAAAACTCCTAATTAGTTTATAAATAATATAAAAATATAATATTATTGTCAATAATTTTTTTATATTAAATTTAATATTAATAAAATTTATATATCTTAATAATTCCAGTTATTTTTCAATTAACCATTCATCGCCATATTGTTTTACTTGCAAAATTACAAACTTTCCCATATCCTCATTACTAATGCATAAAACATTATCATCATCAGAATAAATTGTTATATCCCTAAGCTTCATTTGATTATTTATGATATCAAGATAAGAATCAATCTCCTGAGTTGCCAAAAACCAGTCAGCATCCATACCTTCTAAAGCTCCGTCATTTTGTTTATTTTCTTCCAAATTCTTTTTTATCTCTTCAAAACTATTCTCTAAACTTTTTATATAATTATCAGAAAAATATCCTGATTCTTTAAACTTAGATATATAATCATAAGCATTGCCCATATTAACTTCATAATATCCTCCATTTTCAAAATTAAACTCCGCTATCTTTTGGAAAGCTTCATTTATTTCATCATAATTTTGAGCATACCATTTACATGCATTATAATATGCTTTCTCTTTAGTGCTTTTATCATTAAAGTCAATTTGTTCAGGCACTTTTTTATATATACCAGTAAATCCATAGCTTCCATTAGGCTCTGTTACCATAATAGTATCAGCATTTATAGGCTGAATTGATATAATATATCCTCCATCGCCACCCGCAACTTCTTCATAATCTAAAGTATAAGAACCTATACTGCAATAAGGCTCAACATACTGATTTTCTTCTAATATCATTTTACTAACATCTGTGCTTTGAATATTGGTTACTATCTCACCATTTTCATTTGTAATTATGCTAATAGCATATAAATAAAAACTCTCATCATCATTTTTCTTAAGCTCAATAGAAGCATTATTGTTTGAATATATAGCGTCAAAATTATAATTATTAATATCCCCTACTTCTTCTGGCTTATAATCTGATTCTTCTATTAATATACCTTCCTGTCTTTCATTATATTCATTAAAAGTTACATCTGCTTTATTCTCATAAGGAAAATTATCAAAGTTAGGATTTTCTTTTACTTCTCTGTAATAGTAATTAGAATAATAATTTTCTCTTTCCCATTTAGTTATTATAGTTTCAACAGGGTCCCATTCATATCCCACATAATTATCCTCATAAAGAATTCCATTTTTTACAGAAAAACCTTTGTAGTTTGTAGCAATATTGCTTGGTCCTTTTTCGTATCTATCTTGTATATTATAAAGTTCATAATAATAGGCATTAGTACCATCTAAAGAAGATTCAAATATATAATTTTTATTTTCTCTATAATTTCCAGCATCAAATACATACTCTATATCACCATTATCTTTAAAAGTGTATTTAGCTCTGCCGCTTATAATTATTTTATTTTTTACCTTTGCTAAAAATGCAGCATCTGACTGTGATAATATTTTTGTTGCTGGTATAGTTTCATTTGTTTGATTAGTTTGAATATTTTCTGTTTGTGTATTACCGCAGGAAATGATTATAAAAATCAATATTGCAATAATAAAAATAAACTTTTTCATATTTTAACCCTAATATATATTATAATTTTGTATAATAAGTGAAAATTACTAAAATTTCAATTATGAAAGATTTTAATAAAAAAGTATTTATATATTTTTTATAATAAACTCACACAAAATTTTATATTATATTATCATAAATAATAAGGGGCTGTCCTAGATAACTAAAAAAGCTCCTTTCTTGCTAAATTATATATAATTTCCAACTGTTTTTCAACT
>NZ_CAKVGN010000033.1 GCF_934747485.1 uncultured Brachyspira sp.
AAATTATGATACACCTATGCTATACTTTAAGAAATTAAGGAATTCCTAACTGCAATATGTCTGGCTCCTGTGCAAAACCAACAAAAATATTTTTGACAAACGGGCTTTATTTTGATATAATCTTTTTCATAAAATAATAAGAAAGAGTTTACACAAAATGAAATCATATAGAAAAGTTTTGGAGATAAATTATCCAAAGAGAAGAGGATATATTAACATTACTAATGAAGTTCAAAGATGCTTAGAAGAAAGCGGAATAAAAGAAGGCTTAATTTTATGCAATGCTATGAATATTACTGCGAGTGTATTTATTAATGATGATGAGAGCGGGCTTCATAATGATTTTGAAGTTTGGCTTGAGAAATTAGCTCCAGAGAAACCTCATAGTCAATATAGGCACAATGGATATGAAGATAATGCTGATGCTCATTTGAAAAGACAGATTATGGGAAGAGAGGTTGTTGTGGCGGTTACAAACGGCAAATTAGATTTTGGTACTTGGGAGCAAATTTTTTACGGAGAATATGACGGCATGAGAAATAAAAGAGTACTCATAAAAATTATTGGAGAATAAAATGAAATTATTTGTTAGCGACTATGACATGACTTTATATATTAATCGCATTGTAGATGATAAAGTAATTAAGGCTATAAAAAGATGGAGAGAAAAAGGAAATATATTTGTTATTGCTACTGGAAGAAATAAATTTTCAATATTAGAGCAAACTCATAACAACAATATAGAGTTTGATTATATCATAGCTAATAATGGTGCTTTAATTATGGACAAAGACAGTAATATAATTTTAAAAGAAGAGATAGAAATAAATGATGCTATGGAAGTTATCAATTATTTATACAACAGCTATGAAGGAAGCGTTGAAATATCAAATGACAATGAAATTTTATCTGTAATACCAAGAAAAGGAGAACATAATTTACCTTTTAAAGTAGATAGAAAAATAACAATAGAAGAAGCACAAAATATAAAAAGTATTACCCAAATAAATAAAATAAGTCCAGATGTAAATAAAACAGAAATTATACAAGATGAAATAAATAACAAATTTAATACAGTAACAGCCTATGGTAATATTACAGCTATAGATATAGTAAGGGCAAATATTAGCAAAGCCACAGGGATAAAAAACCTTGAAAATATTTTAAAAGATAAAAATATAGAAAAAATATTAGCAGCTGGCGATTCAAACAATGATATAGATATGATAAAAAAATATGACGGCTATGTTCAAATTAATGCAAGAGAGCATATAAAAAAAATAACAAATAAATATTTTAATTTAATATCTGATATTATTGAAGCAAATTTGTAAATATATAGTTGCAAGAGTTATAGAAACTATTATAATAATATTATATATGAGAAACATTTTATTTATTATAACTCTATTATTTGTAAGCATATCATGTGCTAATTACTCTCTAAAAATAAAAGACGATAAACTCACAGGCATACAAACCTATACATATGCCGATGAATATTATGAATATGGTGCTAAATTATATTTTCAAATAAATAATGATAAAGAAATTACTTGGTGGCTATATATCGGCACTAAAGCTATGCCCAATTTAATTTATGCCAATACTGCATATATATTTGATACTAAAACTTATGATAAAATAATATTTACTTTAACTAATGTTTCAAGAAATATATCCACAACCGCCGCTGTAATTAATGAATATGCTATAATACAAATTAGCGACGGGGAAGTAAAAGAGCTTTATAAAATACTTACCAATGCTAAGGAAGTTGGTTTAAGAATATCTGGAAGAGAATATCAAGAGTTTATGTTATCATCATCACAAGTAAAAGCAATGATTGACACTATAGAATACTATAACAATGAGTTTAATAATTAATAGTATAACCAAAATAGTTTATAATGTTTTTCTTTTCAAACTAAATTAATAAATATTTGTATTGTTTTTGATTTAATATTTAGTATGTAAAATATAATTAGTATTACTTTCTTAACTTGCACTTTTTGGTTCTTTTGACGAAGTCCGCACCGCAACCGAAGGAAGTGCCTGTGGGTGCGATCTGCGGGAAAAAGAACAATTATTATAAATTTAAAAATTTTTATGTTTTTTATTATTTGTGGTGGCTTTGCCCCCAAGCCCCCAGTTCTTTTATTGGTATAAAAGAACCAAAAGAACTGCATTTTTATGAAGTAATACTTAGGTATATTCAAAAATACAATTTATTATTTTATATATATCATATATAAAACTAAAAATATTTGCACTTTTTGGTTCTTTTGACGAAGTCCGCACCGCAACCGAAGGAAGTGCCTGTGGGTGCGAGCTGCGGAAAAAAGTTGAACAAAAAAACTTATATGGCAAGTTTACTATGTATTTATAAAATATAAAATTAATAAAAAATACACATTCTATAATATACTAATATAATTAATTCATATAAATACATTTTATTATATAAAAGCACCTTCAAGCTTTGTTTGTCCAAGCAAATATTTCTCTATTGTAGCTGCTATAGAAACAAATGATTCTTTTACACCTATATTAATATTTTTATTTAATTTCTTTCCAAAAGCAAGTATTGGTATATACTCCCTCGTATGGTCGCTTCCTTTGTATGTAGGGTCGCATCCATGGTCGGCTGTTATTATAAGCAAGTCATCATCATTCAAATTATCAATCATCTCTGGTATATATTTATCCAATTCTTCTAAAGCGTTTTTGTATCCTATATAGTCCCTTCTATGACCGTAAAGCATATCAAAATCAACTAAATTAGTAAATATAAGCCCATTATCAACTTCTTTAATAGCCTTAATAGTTTTTTCTATGCCGTCGAGATTGTTTTTGTTGGTTAATCTGTTTTCAGTAATGCCAACTCCAGCAAATATATCGCTAGTTTTACCTATACCAATAACAGGCAAATTATTATTTTTAAGCCTATCAAGCATAGTTTCACCGCTTGGAGGCACAGAATAGTCATGACGCCTTTCTGTTCTCTTATAATTACCCTTAGTGCCAATATAAGGACGTGCTATAACCCTCGCAACAGGTGAATATTTATTGCATATCTCTAAAGATTTTTCACATATTCTATAAAGCTCATCTACAGGTATAATATCCTCATGAGCTGCTATTTGAAGTACAGAATCTGCAGAAGTATACACTATTAAAGAGCCATTTTTTAACTGCTCATCTGCATAATCGTCTATAACCTCAGTTCCAGAATAAGGCTTATTGCATACAACAGTCCTTCCAGACATTTTTTCTATTTCTTTTATAGTAACATCAGGAAAGCCATTAGGATAAGTATTAAAAGGTTTTGTAGAAACTAAACCAGCTATCTCCCAATGCCCCGTAGTTGTGTCTTTTGCTTTAGAAGTCTCCATTGCCTTGCCGAAATATCCTTCAGCATTATTTACTTTTGCCACACCTTCTATATCTATAATGTTGCCAAGCCCAATTTTCTCTAAATTAGGCAAACTGATTCCTCCAGATGCCTTAGCTAAATTAGCCAAAGTGTTTACTCCCTCATCGCCAAACTCTTTAGCATCAGGCAAAGCACCCACTCCGCAGCTATCTACAACTATTAAAACAGCTTTTTTCTTATTCATATTAAAAAAATCTCCTAATTGATAAATATTCTTATACTATATTTAACAGTTTTTAATATAAAAAATAAAAAAATATAGTATAAAAATTATTATCTTAATACACCAAAATTAATAGGTTTATTAAACTCTACCTCATCAGGATTTGGTATAGGATAGTCAGACATATCTTTATCTTCACGAAGAAAACCGTATAGATTTAAATTATTTTTATTCCAAGCATTTAACCTATTATAATATGCCCTAGTATAATCTGAAGTCATTGATATATTATTTTCGTTAAGAATAAAACTAACATACATATTAACTTTTTTATTAGGTATTTCTGAAGTAGTTCTCACATTGCGGGCAACCTTTTTTAGAGGCGTTACTTCATAATAGTAGGCATTAGTTTCACTCTTTGCATAATCAAACTTGCCTATCCCTCGTTTTTTTCCAAACAAACTATATTCCACATCTCCATTATCTAAAAAAGTATATAAATATCCATTTGGAGCAACTACCCTCTTACCTCTTACCTTTTTTATCCATATATTATTATAATTTCTATTAGCTGTTTTCATATTTGATGCACAAGAGAGTGTAAAAAATAATAATAAAAAAATGCTAAATAATTTTTGCATGCCAATTTCCTAAAAATATTTTATAACAGTATCGACTAATATTTTAATTATCATTAAAACATTTGCAAATACTTATATTATACATTATAATCTAATTTCAATAAACTAGGAAATAAACAAATGGTAAAAAGATTAACCTTAAACAATGGCATAAGAATAATTTTAGAATATATGCCTATTTTAGAAACAGTTTCAGTTGGTTTTTTCTTCATTACAGGCAGTGCTGATGAAACTGAAAAAGAAAATGGATATTCACATTTTATAGAACATATGCTATTTAAAGGTACTAATGATATGTCTTCTAAAGAGATAGTGCGATATATAGAAGGTGTAGGAGGAGTATTTAATGCCTATACTTCAAGACATTTCACTTCTTTTTATATTAATATAATATCAAAATATTTTGACAGAGCAATAGATACATTGTCTAATATAGCATTAAACTCAGCATTTAGAGAAGAGGATATAAAAAAAGAAAAAAAGGTTATTATAGAAGAGTTAAAAATGACATCAGACTCTCCAGAAGAGATAATGACCAATCAATTTTTTGAAAAAGCCTACAAGGGTACATCTATGCAGTTTCCTATAGGCGGAAATATAAAAAACATAAAAAATATAAGCAGAGATAAAATATTAACTTATTTTAAAAATCATTTTAACTCAAATAATTTAATAGTATCAATAGCAGGAAATTTCAATGTAAAATCAGCAATAGATAAATTATCTTCTATGGAGCTTAAACAAAATATATTACCTGCAAATGAAGAATTACCATTTTTTTATAAATCAGTGTCAAAAGAAAAAGCAGACTTAAATCAAGTATATTTTGCTTTAATAACCCCATCATACAGTGCATGTGATAAAAGAAAATATACCATGAACATTGTAAATGATATATTCGGAGGAAGTTCATATTCAAGATTATTTCAATCTATAAGAGAAAATAAAGCATTATGCTATAGCATATACAGCAACAATTCAGCTTTTCTAAACGGAGGTACTTTCGATATATTTGGTTCAACAAGTTTAGACCGTTATGAAAAGACTGTAACAAGCATATATGATGAAATAGAAAGGTTATTAGATGAAAGAATAACTAAAGAAGAACTTGAAGAGGCAAAAGAGAGCTATAAAAGTTCCATGTCTTTTAGTAAGTTTAGTGCAAGCTTTGCTATGAATAAAAATGCAAGAAATGAGCTTTATTTTTCTAAATATGTATCTTATAAAGATTTGTATAACACAATAGACAAAATTAATATAAATGATATAAATAAAGCAATAGAAGATATATTTCAAGACAAAAAGTTTTTTCTCACAGCAGTAGGTCCAAAAGGAACAAAGAAAATCACAGATAAAGTAAGCAAGAAATTAAAACTTAATTGATTAATTTTTAATTTTTTTATTTGTGCTGGTTTTTCCAACTGATAAGCGTATACGTATAATAGCTCCAAAAGTTATTAAAAAGCTGATAATACATTCATAAAAATTATCAAAATATAGCTGTTTATGTATATACTGAAACAACTATATTTTATTCATATTCCAAATATATAAAGCTAAAGCTCTTGCACTTTTTGGTTCTTTTTGCTGCGGGAAAAAGAACAATAAAAATTGACAAACTTAGAAATTATTATTATATACTAAAAATTTAGTTTTTATATTTTTTATTATTTTCGGGGGCTAGCCCCCGAGCCCCTACTTCTTTTGTTGCCACAAAGAAGCAAAAAGGCTGAATTTTTTATGCTTAAAATAAAAGTAGTATCTTATAGTTTATACATATTCAAAACATACAACACTATAGTATTTGCACTTTTTACGACAGGAAAAGTTTATAATACATTCATAAAAATTATCAAAATATAGAGGTTTAGATATATGCTAAAACTTAAAATACTTATGAAGATTTTTTACTCTTCTCTGTCTTTTAAGCCCTCAACCATATCAAGCTTATTTACATAATGCATACTCATCAAAGACACCAAGAATATAACAATAATAAGTAACCCTATTGCTAATGCATAACTATAATTATAAACGTGTGGTACAAACGAAAATAACTTGCTTGAAAAAGGTTTCTTAACCAAATAAAGTATGCCATATCCAGCCAATATTCCCACAGGTATTGCTATTATCACTTGAGTAATAGTTTCTTTTAATGAGGCAAGCATTATCTCTTTAGTGGTGTATCCCATAACCTTAAGAAGCGTAAACTCATATCTTCTTGTAGCCAAAGTAATAACTCCAACACCATAAAGCGATGTAGCACCAAGCAAGAATGCTATAAATATAAGTATTTGCACGAGTAAATATATTGTAGCTATTTGATTTTTATATGCCTGATATTCATCATTTCTAAAACTATAATATGATACATCTTTACTATCATCTAATATAGCTTTTATATCATCTCGAGAAACATCATCTTTAGAAGTTAAAAATAAAGAGTTGTAAACATTTGGTATATCAAAAGTATCTTCTGCAAAATCTTTATCCATATAAATATAAAACATACCCTGCTGTTCTACAAGCTTGCTGACTTTCACTCTTCTTGATATGCTGTTTCCAATAGTATATAATTCTATTCCTATATAATCATTTTCTTTTACTTTTAATTTATCTGCCAAATATTTTGGAATCATTACAGAATCTTCTCTATCTTCGTTGTATGGTATATCAAGAGAAGAAAATCCATCTTTATATATCAGAGTAGGCAAATAAATACTTTCACTATCATCATCAAAAGCAGGATATAGCCTTGATTGATAAATAGCAGCCTTATCATAATATTTTATGCTGTCATTAGTGAGTATATCACTATTATCTTCCCATTTTGTTGGAGTAATATTCACAGAAGCATCATACAAAGCAAATTTCTCATAAAGGGTATATAAAAAATAATCAAAAGAATTATTAAACCCTTGAGCAAATATAGTCATACTAATTGCCGCAAACATTCCCCAAAGCGATGCTAAATATCTCGTTTTACTTCTTGAAGCATTTTTTATCGCGTATCTGCTGTTGAATGATAATTTATTCCATATACTGAATTTCTCTATTAATGTTTTACCAGAACTCTTTGGAGGCTCTCCACGCATGGACTGAGCTGGGTTTAGCTTTAATATAGAAATAGCTGCAAGCAAATTAGAGAATATGCATACAAACAATATTATTAAAGTTGATATTATCCATAAATCTAAGTAAACATGATAATTAAAGTCAGGCATATCAAATATAGCCCCAAGAGACTTAAATATTGGCGGCAAAAGAATCCTACTCGCAATAAAAGCTAATAATATTCCAAAGAACGACACCAAAAATGAATATTTGATATACATAAACATAATAGAAAAATCTGTAAGCCCAATAGCTTTCATTATGCCTATTTGTTTTCTTTCAACAGCAACATTTCTTCTCTGTATAATATATAAAAGCAGTATAGCCATAAGTAAAAGTATAGACGGCGAAATATATGAAAAAGAATCTATTTGAAGCAATGTTTGTTCATAGTTTATATAATTTACAGATTGTCCTCTGTCTGTAAAGAAAAATATTTTTTGTTTTAGCTTTATTCTTATAAGCTGTTCTATATTATCTCTATTTACATTATCTTCGTATTTTATATATATGGAATTGTAAGGCACATAATTAAAGTTATTATCATTCATTTCTATAACAGCAAAATCTTTAGCCTCAGAAGCAGTAGAAGCTCCGTCTTTAAACAAGAAAACATAATTAGGATAGGATACTAAAGCTGCTATCGTAAAGGAATTAGTTTTATCATTAAATATAACTTCTACTTCATCTCCCAAAGATAATGAATTAGCATCTGCAAAATTTTTGTTAATTGCTATCTCATTAGTTTCCAAAGTATCTTTTCCGTCATATATGTAAGGTATATTTATCCTATTTTTATTTTCTTCAACTCCGTATATAATAGCATCAATATCCTCTATTTTTCCCTGAAATCTATGCTTAGCCTCTACCATATCGATACCCTTAATCTCTTCAATGGTTTTTATATCATCTTCGCTAAACATACCAAATAATACTAAATCATCTAAATTATTTTTATCAAAATACTCTTCAGCAGTAAGTTTAAAATCTCTATATACAGTCTTTACAGCCACAAAAAAAAGCACCGCTAAAGTTACTATAAAAATAGCAGATATAAATATTGCAAGCTGTTTACTAATTTTTCTAAATAAAAGTTTCGTTTTTATATTAAACATTATTTTTCCATTAATAAAATTATTTTCTTACCATTCTATATCTTCAGGATTTAAAGGGTTTTCCACATCATATTTCTCTATCACCTCTCCGCTTAAAACCTTAACAACCGTATCAGCCATCTTAGCAATCTCTTTACTATGAGTAATTAATACTATACTAGTACCCAAATCCTTATTTAAGTTTCTTAATATTCTAAGAGCCATGATACCAGTTTTATTATCCAAAGCCCCCGTAGGCTCATCGCATAATACAACTTTTGGTTTTTTAGCTATAGCACGAGCAATACTCACCCTCTGCTGCTCTCCTCCGGATAATTCTGTAGGATAATGCTTCATTCTATGCTCAAGCCCCAAAAGTTTTAAAGCATTCTCAGCATTATCTCTTGTAAGACCAGTTATTTCTGTAGAAAACTCAACATTCTCTAAAGCAGTTAAATTTGGAAGAAGGTTATAACTTTGAAACACAAAGCCTATATTTTCTCTTCTAAACTTAGCTAATTTTTTATTGCTGTAATGAGTAATATCTTCACCCAAAAATAATACTCTTCCTCCCGTAGGCTTATCCAATGCCCCAAGTATGTTTAAAAGCGTACTTTTACCAGAACCGCTTGGTCCAAGTATAGCAGTAAGTTTACCCTCTTCTATAGTAAGATTAATAGATTTTAATGCCTCCGTAGCACCTCCTCCATGACCATATATCTTACTAATATCATTTATTTCATAAAGATAACTCATTAATTTAATCCTATTTTTTATTTATATTTAACTAATTATATATTTTTATTCTTCCATTCCTCAACAGCAATACTAACAATTTCCTTCGCACATTCCCTTTTACTAAGCATTGGGAAATTTCTCACTCTTCCATCTTTGAAGAAAATACTTATTTTATTAGTATCTTTTCCAATAGCATCTTTTATATTGTTAGCTACTATCATGTCTGCTCCCTTTTTGTTCATTTTCTCTACTGCATAATTTTTTAGCTCTTCATCATTAAGAGCTGTTTCTGCCGCAAATGAAACTATAAGCGTATTCTTAGACTTTTTATCCCTTGTGCTAACCAATATATCATCATTTTGCTTTAATTCTATGGCATTAATATTTTGTTTTTTTAACTTTTTATCATGCACAATAGCAGGTCTAAAATCTAAAGGAGCAGCAGCCATAAGCAAAATATCAGTATTTTCAAGTTCAGCAAGTACATTATTTTTTAAATCTTCTGTAGTATCTATTTTTATTTTCTTGTCGCTTGCATATACACGAAGCTCTTCATTAACATCGCCTTCTATATATGTAGTAATTCCTCCACCAAGATGTATTTCATTATATATAGCCTCTCCCATCTTACCGCTAGAATTATTTGTAATATATCTTATAGGGTCTATCCACTCTTTTGTAGCACCAGAAGTTACTGTAAATCTTATATTATCATACTTCAAACTGAAATGGCTAAAGTTATTAACAACTTTGTCTGCTATCTCTTCCAAATCTGCAAGTCTTCCTATACCAGTATCATTACAAGCCATATTTCCAGCAGCAGGTCCTATCATAGTATATTCAAGTTCTTCAATCAAATAATGAACATTTTTCTGAACTGCCTTATTAAACCACATATTAGGGTTCATTGCTGGGGCAAACATCTTCTTTCCTGTATAGGCACATGCTATAGAAGTAATAGTGTTATCGCATATACCATTTGCTATTTTTGATATTGTGTTTGCATCTGCCGGAGCTAATAAAAATACATCGGTTTTTCTGCTAATATTTATATGCGTAAGGGGGTCTTCTTCCTCCCACATATCCCTTATAACATGATTGCCGCTCATTGTTTCTAATGCTTTTACGCCTACCATATATTCTGCATTTTTTGTAACAGCACATATTACTTCATGTCCCTGTTTCTTTAACATGCTAACAAGAAAAGGCATTTTATAGGCTGATATAGAACTAGTTATAGCTAATAAAATCTTCATAAATAATTTTTCAAATGTTATTTTTTATAATTATATATTAATATAAACAAAAAAAACAGTCTATATTAAATTTTATTTTTTTAAAAGCAATAAACACTCTCTTTAGATTTAAAAAAATCATCTTTTTAATTAATATAATAAACATTAATTTTAGTCAATACCATTAGTATTATTTATGTATGCCTAAAAATAATATAATAATTTTTTTTAAAAAACTAATATAAAAACTTTCATACTGCAACTATCAATTTATAATATACTAACGCATAAAAATAAATGTATTTAAATACAGTTATATATTGCAAAAAACAAAATAAATATTAAAATATAATTTATTAAAAAACACAACTGATAAGGAGAATAACTACAATGTCAAAAAAAGTTTTAGTACCATTAGCTGAAGGTTTTGAAGAACTAGAGGCTGTAACTATTACAGATGTATTAAGAAGAGCAAATATAGAAGCAATAACTGCCTCTTTAACTGATAATTTAGAGGTAAAAGGCTCACATGGTATAGTATTAAAAGCTGATACTACATTAGATAAAGTTATAAATGAAGATTTTGATGCTATAGCACTTGCTGGCGGTATGGGCGGAATGAATAATTTAAAAAATGATAAGAGAGTTATAGACAAAATTCAAAAAATGTATAAAAATAAAAAGTTAGTATCTGCAATATGTGCTTCTCCTATAGTATTAGGTGAAGCTTCTGTTATAAAAGACAAATATACATGCTATCCAAGCTGTGAAAGTATGGTTAAAGGCGGAGAGTATGTTGAAAAAGATTTAGTTGTAATTAATGATAATATTATCACCTCTAAAGGTCCTGCTACTACGGTATTTTTTGCATTAGAAATAGTAAAATATTTGCTTGGAAATAATGAAGATGTTGCTAATGCTATGCTTGTGCCATTAATTAAATAATTATATTGATTTATTTACATTTATGAATATATTATAATATATAATATTTTTTATAAGGATATATAAATTGAAAGTTATAATACCAGCTGCAGGTGAAGGCACCAGATTAAGACCGCACACAATAACAAAACCAAAACCTATACTTCCTATAGCAGGCTCTACAATTATTGACTTTATTATGAAAGAGGTATTAGAGTTAGAGAATCTTGAAGAGGTTATATTTATAGTAGGATATTTAAAAGATAAAATGATAAACTACTTAACTTCTAAATATAAAGATGTAAAACTTACTTTTGTAGAGCAAAAAGAGTATAAAGGATTGGCTCATGCTGTTTCGCTTACCAGAGAGCATATAAAAGATGATGATAAACTTTTTATTATACTTGGAGATACAATATTTAAGCTTAATTTATCAGATATAGTTGCTAAAAATGAGAACTCATTAGGTGTATGCGAAGTAGATAATCCGAGCAGATTTGGTGTTGCTTTGCTTGACAGCAATGGTGTTATTACAAAGCTTGTAGAAAAACCTAAAGAGCCTATAAGTAATTTGGCTTTAACAGGAATGTATAATATTGTAAACTCTAAAGAATTATTTGATGCTATAGATTATATAATTAAAAATGATATAAAAACAAAAAATGAATATCAATTAACCGATGCTTTAGAGTATATGATACAAAATGGAAGTGTGTTTAAAACATTCAAACTTGATGGGTGGTATGACTGCGGTGAAAAAAATACTATGATAGAAACAAATAAAACTATAATTACTCATAGCATACTTAGCAAATGGGTAAAAGATACTGCTATAATACCTCCTGTTTTTATTGAAGAGGATGTGAAAATAAATAGGTCTGTTATAGGGCCTTATGTGCATATAGGAAGAAATTCTAATATAGAAAACTCAATATTAAAAAACTGTATAATGTTTGAGGAAGTTAGTATATCAAACGCTTTAATGGAAAACTGCATAATATCAGAAAATGCACGCTATAAAGGAAAAACTAATTCTATGGATATGGGAGCTTCAATAAACATAGAACAAAATTAAATAATTATTGCCCCCATTACAAAAAATTGTATAGCTAATATTATTATATTTATAATTGTATTCATTGTAAAAAGTGATATAGGATAATCGCACATAAGTATTACAAATTTAAATTTCTCAAAAGTTGATATAAATAAATATATTAAAAAAACAATAAGTATTTTTATATACTCATTTATTGATAAAAAATAATAAGATAACATCGTCAACAATGCTAAAAGTAAACTTTGAGATATAGAGAAAATTTCAGAATAATAAATCATTTTTAATCTATTATCCCAATTTCTTACACCGGGCAAAATTTCTCTTATATAATAATATTTTTTTAAATACGGAATTTCAGATATAAACCTCAAAAACAAAAACTTAATCAAATAAGCAGCAAAAAAAAGCTCTAAATATTCTACAATTAATTTTTCCATAAACTCAAAAAAATATTATTATTATATTAAAAATTAAATAAATACCACTCATCGCAGTTTTTACAAAAATCTAATTTTTTTAAACTATTTTCTTTATAGTAATTTTCTAATATAGAACAAATATTATCCAAACTCTCTTTATATATTGATGCTACAAATTTTTCTTTATTTATATCAAACCTGCAAATATAAATGTCTCCATAAGCATCTATAAATAAATCCCTAGCCAAATGCCAGCAGCCTACATTTATTAAAGGAGTCATATCGCCAATTTTATTGTTTTCCACAAGTCCTCTGTAAGTATAATATTTTTGCATTATAATCTCTATCTTATACTTATCAAAATATTTATAATACGAAGCTAAATAATCGAAATTATCTTTTTGTTTAGTAATTTGAAGATATGTGTTTTTTGGCTCTCTTATAAAATAATAATCTATATTAGAAAGTATAGTTTTCAAATAATCTTCTTTATAAATTTTATTGAATACATTTTGCTCTACTGTATCTAAATGAATTATTACATGTAAATTATTATTTTGTTCTTGAAGAAGAAGAAGTTTTTTAGCCTTTTCTTCATCAAGCAAAACAGCATTGGTCTCTAAATATACATTTACATTTTTATTTGAGAGAGCATATTCTAATATATTAAAAACATCTTTATTTAAAAGAGGCTCATAGTAGCTTCCTATTGATAAATGAAAATCATTACAAAAATCTACTAATTTATCATATATTATTTTAAACTCTTCTACGCTTAAATTTTTCTCTTCTTTGTTTATTTCATTTGTAAAGGCATTAGATGATAATAGATTTTTGTTTATTAAGTTTTGTCTGTTGTTAATATCTATTTCAACATATGAAGGCAAAGTTCTTCTTAATGAAGCATCTTCCATTATAGCCTTAGTAATCTCATGATAATCTTTATATTTTATTAGTTTTGATATAAGCAAAGCATTTCTTTTACTATTAGCAAATAATGATACCCTATAATATCTCATATCATATTCAGATACCAATATTTCTATTTCAAAAAAGTTAGGGTCAATAAATACAATGTCCTTTATAGCATTTTCTGTTATATTAATATTTTTTGTTTTTATGCAATTAAATAATTTTTCAAAAGCATTTCTTCTTATTATAAAAGGTATGATTCCTTCAGGATAATTTTCTCCATAGGTAAAATATGATATATTTTCATTATGTATTTTGGTGAGCTTTACAGTTTCATCTATATTAAACATTGGCATATTATTTGGAATATATATAATATTGTCATAATTTTCTGTTTCTCTATATATATTGTTAAAATAATCTTCTGCTCTATTTGCTGCATAATTGATATTTTTTACATCGCAATTAAGCTCTTGTTTTAAAAGTTCTATTTTTTTTGCGAAATCTTCTAAAAATATTTTTGAATATTCATTTTCAAATGATTCATCAACAATTATAATGAATTCCATTAAAAGCACCTCATATATAATCTAAAATAGTTTTTGGGTTTCTTATAACCAAATTGCATAAAGCACAAACATAAAAATTATCATTTTCAATATTTTCTACATTATCATACATATCATTAAAATCATAAACGTCCATCTTCTCAAACAAATTATCATTAATATCTATAATTTTTAAAATATTAGTTGATGCACAATACGGACATCTATATACAAAATCTTCATTGATATTTTTTATATTTATTTTTTTGTATTTATTTTTAGCGTATATTTTAAATCTATTATTAATATATCTATGCGGAAATATTTTTATATAATCATCTAATGATATTTTTTTTAATGGATAAGCTTCTATGCTGTTTAATTCTTTTTTTGCCGTACTAAATAAATTATTTAAAGTTATATTATGCAAATTAAGCACATCTATAAACTTATCATTAGTAAGCTCATAATTGTTTAGTGTAGCATATTCCGGATAATCACTTATTATAATTTTTGATTCGTATCTATTTTCTTTAAATAAACCAAACTCACCAAAGCAGTATTTATTATCCTTAGAGTAAGCAAATAACCCAGCAAGAGAAATTTCATTGTGTTTATAAGAATAATCGCAATACAAAACATCGCTGAAACTTTTTATATAATTGATAGCAGTATCATCATCTTTTATATTATGCAGTATCTTTTCATCACCAAGTATATTTTCTATATATTTCATAATTTTTTTATTAGTCTGAATAAGAAGCTAATAATTCCTCCTGTTCTTTTTTAAACAAAGCATCAGTAATTTCTGTTATTTCCCCATCCATAAATCTATCTAATTTGTATAATGTAACATTAATTCTATGGTCTGTAACTCTGTTTTGAGGAAAATTATATGTTCTTATTCTTTCACTTCTATCCCCTGAGCCTATCTTATCTCTTCTATCTTTAGCCTCTTTCGCTTTTCTTTCAGCTTCTTCTTTTTCGTATATTCTTGCTCTTAATACTTTTAATGCCTTTGCTTTATTTTTATGCTGACTTTTTTCATCTTGACATTGAACAACTAAACCAGTAGGTAAATGCGTAATTCTTACAGCACTGTCGGTTGTATTAACTGACTGCCCGCCGGGACCGCTTGAACGAAATATATCCACTCTTATATCTTCATCTCTTATTATTACATCGCTTTCTTCTGCTTCAGGCATAATGGCTACCGTTGAGGCTGATGTATGTATTCTTCCGCCTGATTCTGTGGCTGGTATTCTCTGAACTCTATGCGTACCACTTTCAAATTTTAAAGTTCTATAAGCATTCTTTCCAGAAACAGAAAATATTACTTCTTTATAGCCGCCAAGTTCAGTAGGGCTTATATCTATTATCTCCATTTTGAAATTCGCTCTCTCTATAAAACGGCTGTACATTCTAAATAAATCTCCCACAAATAAAGCCGATTCATCTCCGCCTGTGCCTACTCTTATTTCTACTATTATGTTTTTACCGTCATTTTTATCTTTGGGAAGAAGCAGAAGTCTTAAATCATTAATAATATTCTCTTTTTTCTGATTTAATTCATCTATTTCAGCTAATGCCATATTTTTTAATTCTTTATCTGTATCAGAATGATTAAGCATCTCATTTGCATCTTCTATTTCTCTTAATACTGTTTTTAGTTTTTTATATTCATTTACTATATCTTCTATTTCTGATTTTTTTTTCATCAAATCTTGTATTACTCTGTTATCTTTTATATTCGCATCATTTAATTTATCTACTATATCATTGTATGTGTTTTCTACAGATGAAAGTTTATCTATTATTGACATAAAAATTATCATTCTCCTAAATATTGTTTTTTATTATATATGAATAGAGATATTTATCAACTATTATGTTTTTAATTAAATTTATTTTATATGCTCTTATTTTTAATAAAAAATTATTCTAAATGATATTAAAAAATCATATTATATACTTTATTTATAGCATATAAAAATATCTAAGTAAAACTAAATATCACTTTAAAATTATGATATATTTATTGGGAAATATTTAAATAAATAAGTTTTTATATATATGGTTTTATCAATAATTTATCTATTATATTCTTCTCTAGCCATTTTTTCTAAAGTAGATTTTACTTCATTAATAAAAACCTTATCCTCAACTACAATATGATTAAACAGCCAATCTCTCAAAAACACAATAAGCCCTTTTATATCTATTTGCTTACCATTCTTATAATTATTAACCTCTTCCAAAACCTTGTTAGTAAAATTTCTGTGTTTAACCACATGAGATTTAAATCCGCTATAATCTATGGCTTTCATTATGGCCTCTTCCGTAGAAAAGTGATAAGCAACATAATCAACCATATCTTTAATAATATTACTCAATTCTTCTGATACATCTTCCCTTGATATATCTTTACTCATAACTAATAAATTTAACTTATTTAATATATTCACTAATTCCTTATGCTGATCATCAACTCTCTTATATCCAGTATTAAATCTATTTTCCCATTTTATCTCTTGAATATTATTATTTTCCATAAACAATCCTTTTATATAAATATATATTTTAAATATACTAAAAATTTGAAAGTTTGTCAAAATTTAATTTCTCTGTACTATTAAAATAAAAAATATTAATAATATCTATTTTTTATTCGGATATTTTTTTAAATCTATTTAATTAATGATTATTAAAAAACTACATAAAAAAGCTAGCAACAATAAATATAATTGCTGCCAGCTTTCGTTTATCGCTTTTTTAAGCTAAATTATTTTATAACGTTATAGAAAGCTTTTTTACCTAAGTAAACTGCTCTATCTCCCAATTCTTCTTCTATTCTTAATAATTGATTGTATTTAGCAATCCTATCACTTCTTGAAGCAGAACCAGTTTTAATTTGTCCAGCATTAGTAGCTACAACTATATCAGCAATAGTAGCATCTTCAGTCTCACCAGATCTGTGAGAAACTACAGCAGTATAGTTATGAGTTTTAGCAAGTTCAATAGAATCTAAAGTTTCAGTTAAAGAACCTATTTGGTTAACTTTAATAAGTATAGAATTAGCAACGCCTTTATCTAATCCCATTTGAAGTCTTTTTACATTAGTAACAAACAAGTCATCACCAACTAATTGAACTTTTTTACCTAATTTTTGAGTAAGTAAAGCCCAACCTTCCCAGTCATCTTCAGCAACACCGTCTTCTATAGAGATAATAGGATATTTACTGCATAAATCAGCATAGAAATCAACCATTTCAGCAGGAGTCAATTCTCTATTATCAGATTTATGGAATACATATTTTTTCTTATCTTTATTATAGAATTCGCTTGAAGCAGGGTCCATAGCAATCATTATATCATCGCCGGGTTTATATCCAGCTTTTTCAATAGCCTGCATAATTACTTGAAGAGGCTCTTCATTATCTTTAAGAGTAGGAGCAAAACCGCCTTCATCACCAACAGTAGTGCTTAAACCTCTGTCATGAAGTATAGCTTTTAAGTTATGGAAAACTTCAGCTACATAACGTATTCCTTCTTTGAAAGTAGGAGCACCAACCGGCATAACCATATATTCTTGGAAGTCGATTGGAGCTGATGAGTGAGCACCGCCATTTAAAATGTTAGCCATAGGTACTGGTAAAGTTTTAGCATTAGAACCGCCAATGTATCTGTATAATGGCATACCTAATTCGTCAGCAGCAGCTTTAGCTACAGCAAGTGATACACCAAGTATAGCATTAGCACCTAATTTACCTTTGTTTTCAGTTCCGTCAAGTTCTATCATAGTTCTGTCTATTTCAACTTGATCTAAAGCATCCATATCAATAAGTTCATTGCAGATAATTTCATTAACATTCTCAACTGCTTTTTGAACACCCTTGCCTAAATATCTAGATTTATCACCATCTCTTAATTCTACTGCCTCATGTTCACCTGTAGAAGCTCCTGATGGTACTGCTGCTCTACCCATAGCACCGCTGTCTAAATAAACATCAACTTCTACTGTAGGGTTTCCTCTTGAATCTAATATCTCTCTAGCTACTATATCATCTATTAAAGACATATTATTAACTCCTTATAAATTATAATTGTATATATCATATAACATAATGTATAAATTTCAAGTTAAAAAATAATAATGATGTAATAATATTATTATTTAATAGAATTATATTTAAACCTTCTATTCTCTGATATTGCTCTTCCTATGGCATTCATTATAAGTCCAGTTATAACACATATTCCAGAAAGTAAAATAAAACCAGTAGCAAGAACAGATGTAGCAACAGGTACAAACCCTTCTCTTATAAACGATAATATAATTGGCACACCATAATAAAAACCAAATAAAGCAAAGAATAAAGATATAATCCACCAAAAAATAATAGGCTTCTCTGTCATAAGTAAATATATCATGAGCCCTAATATTCTAAAACCGTCTCTAAAAGTATTGAGTTTAGAAAATGAGCCTTCAGGACGGCTTTTATATTCTGCTTCCATCTCACCTATTTGCATACGCATCTGCATAGCGAATATTGTAAGCTCAGCCTCTATTTCAAATCCTCTTGAAGCACATGGGAATGTTTTTACAAATTTGCGTGAAAAAACTCTGTAACCGCTTAATATATCATTAACATTATTTCCAAATAAAAACTTAGCAAAGCCTGTAAGCATTTTGTTGCCAAATGAATGACCTTTTCTATATTTACCAGCCTTACGAACCACCGTAACCATATCCAAATCATTATCAACTAAATAATTAACTAATCTTGGTATAGCAGAAGCATCGCATTCATTATCACCATCTATCAGTACATAAATGTCGCTATCAACAGCTGAAAAAGCCTGCCTTACAACTTCTCCCTTCCCTTGATACATTACTTTCTTTACTATAGCACCAGCTTCTTTTGCTATATTATATGAATTATCTGTAGAATTATTATCAAATACATATACTTCGCATTCAGGAGAATAGTTTTTTATGTCTTCTATAACTTGTTTTATAGTGAGCTCTTCATTATAACATGGAATAATAGCTGAAACTTTCATTATTTCCTCATAATAAAAATGCTATTATATTGTTTTTTGCAACAAAGATAAATTTGTTTAAGAAAGTAAAACTTGAGAGTATATAGAAATGTTTGTTTGTTTGTTTGTTTGTTTGTTTGTTTGTTTGTTTGTTTGTTTGTTTGTTTGTTTGTTTGTTCATAACATTGTCCATAGTCAATTACATTGTATCATATTAGATTTAATAGTCAATTATAAAATATAGCAAAAAATAAAAAATACATATCTTAATATTTTTTATTTTTTGAACAATATTCAATATATAAAAAACAGATAACTTTTTATGTAATTTTGTTTGTTTATCCTACCATTTTATATCTATATTAAGTTTATTAATTAAAAAAAGATAAAACATTAAAAACAATTTGAACATTCCCATCTTATACAGCAGTCTGCATCCCCAAAGTCCTAATCCCTTTATACCATGTTTTGAGAAAGCATAAAATAAATTTAAATATTTTAGATTCTTCCAATTACTAAAGTTATCGTCAAAATATTCTTTTGTGAGTTTTATATATTCATTAATATTACATAATTTGTTTCTATACACCCTGAAAGGCATAGATATTCCTATATGTATAAATACAAATAAAGTAAGAATATCAATATCAATTAAATTATTATTCAAATAAGACTGTTTAATGTTCACAAGCTCATCTCTAAATTTTTTCATCTCATCAAGCACTAAATGAACATTTATTGTAGAAAAATTATAAACCCTGTATCTTATTAATATATCATTAGTAAAAGCTAATTTTTTAGTATATTGATAAATATCTATCATAAATAAAGGGTCATCTACTCCGCATACATTTTTAAATCTAAAATCTTTTATAAAATCATATCTAATTAATTTATTCCAAAACGCTGTATTAAAAAAAGCTAAATCATCATTAAAATCTTTTTTTTCTAAATATTGATACTTATTATTAGTCATTTCTTTGCAATATACTTTTAATGTTTCTGCATCAAATCTTTCATATCCGCAAAATGTAATATCTGCATCATTATTTTCAGCTGTAATAAATAATTTTTCTAAGAAATTATTTTCTATATCATCATCACCATCTAAAAATATTATATATTTTCCTGTAATAAGTCCGCTGTCCAATGCTTTGTTTCTAGTATTTGCAGGAGCTCCTGTATTTTTAGGCATAAATATATATTTTATTTTTTCACTGAATTTATCAGCATATTCAAGTATTATTTTTTGTGTATTATCTTTTGAACAATCGTCTACAACTATTATATTAAAATTTTGAAATGTTTGATTGAGAAGAGAATCTAAACATCTCGCTATATATTTTTCTGTATTATAGGTTGTTACTATAACTGTTATCATTATTTACCCTTCTACTTTTCTACTATACTATATATAAAATAATTATCAACTTGTTTAATTAAATTTAATTTTATATTCTCTGTATTAAATTTTTCTAAATTAATGCCGCTTAAAATATATTTAGTATTAATCTTTATTAAATCTTCTAAAGTTGAATTTAGTTGAAAATGGTCCAGTAATAAAAGTTCAAATTTTTCCACACTATTGCTATTTGCAACTATATTCATTGTTACATGAGCATATCTATTATATATATCTTTATATTTAAAATTAGAATCTAATATTTTCCATCTTTCGAGATTCGGATAAGTATTTACACTATTAATTGTAGGAGCTCCTGACATGATAGCAACACTGCTAGAAGCACCAAAACAAGTTATCCATAAACCATCATTATCTTTAGAAGATATTTCTTTTATTGATTTATATAAATTAGAGTCATATATTACACCAAGACCTTTTTGAATAGGGTTAATATATATACTGCTTAAAATTACAAACAAAGAGGAAGATATAAAAAAAACATTCTTTAATTTATTATTTCTATACTGTAAAAATGATATACAAATAATAAATAATGCAATAAATAAAATTATAGCCATCAATATATTTAAATATTTTTCTTGATATTTATATAATACAAATATTATAAATAAAGAAAATAATATAGATAATATAATACTTATATTTATTTTTAAATTAGGTTTATATAAATATAAAGCTCTAATTAAAATAAATATATTAATTATTCCAAAAATTTGGATTACTCTAAAATTCTGAGAATTTGAAAATAGAGATATTTTAGATAAAAATATTGGAAAACCTATTGTCATATATACAAAAACAAACAAGCTATAAATTGATAATATAATTAAAAGCTTATCTCTAACTTTTTGTTTAAATATCAAATATGCAGCAAATATATATGGTATTGGGAAAAAATCTATAAAAACTGATAATTCACAAGTATTTGATATAATATTATGTTCATTATAAGGAGTAAATAAATTCATAGCCCATCTAAATAATTCTAAAAATATTCCTCCCCCTGTTTCAAATCTTGCCCCAGGATATGCAGTATTTCTCACTATATCTATAGTCTCTTTAGATTTTATAAATATTCTTCCAACTAATAAAATAAATATTATAAAAAATACAGCCCATACTATAAAATCTTTTTTCTTATTTTTTATATCAAAAGTTTTCCAATTTTCCATTATAACCCAGATATATAATGAAAGAAGTAAATAACCAAATGGAAGCTGCCAAGCTGGATATAATGTAAATAATAAATTACCCCAGCTTATAAATATTAACCCTATATACAAAATTCTATATAAAAAACGTTCTTCTTTGAAATAAAAATAGAAAAATATAGCAGAAAGAAATGTAAATATTACAATTTCAACTATATTTGTAGAAAACCACCAATTTATAGTAGGGGCAAATGTTATTAATATAGCTCCAAAAAAAGAAAGCTTATTATTTTTATTTGTAATTATCCTCATTATTTCAAAAGACACTAAAAATAAAGCTATAAAACGTCCCGCCCAAAAAAATGACAGCCCTTTAGCAGGAGGCAAAAATAAAAAACCAATTTGAAATAATCTAAATAAAATTGCTATATCCATAACAGGAGATTGTGCTAACATATATACATCTGTTTTATCTCCTCTTACAATATCACTAAAATAAGGAAACTTACCTGTATGGTTCTCATATTGTGAAAGCATAAATGGAGTTAATACATTCCATTCATCGCTCCTTATACCTCTTGAATTACCAAAAATTACCCCAGATTCGGTATTTAAACTATTAGAATATATCCCTATAGATGAACCGCTTATTTCAAATATTATACATAATATAAAAATAATACCCGCTACAGCAAATCTATATTTATTTATATTATTTATAATAATTATAACTTTTTCTTTATTAAATTTTATGTAATAAAGAATAAAAATTAAAACAAATACTATTATAACTAAAGATATTATATTTTTTTTGATTTTCAAAATATATTTTACATTATCTATCTTTTCAAAATCTATGATTTTATCTGAAACTAAATTACCAAAAGGACTTCCATTTCCTTCCATTTTAATTTCTTTAATAAAATTATTCTCCATTATAATTTCATTAGTATCTATATAAACACCATATATATCACTGCTTCTAAATACTTTATCATAATATTTAACTCTATAATGATAACTATATTTTTTAATAGATTCATTTGTTAATATATAATTTCTTAATCCTTCTTCATCGATTTCATCATTTATTATATAAGTATATTTTATATGATTTAAACCGCTTAATTCTAAAGTTTTATTAGCATTTATTTTAAACTCTGATAAATAACATATTCTTTCTTTGCTTCCTAAAAAAGATAATATTATCAAACTTGCAATAGAAACAAATAATAATACTATATATATTGTTAAAAATAATTTATGTTTTTTCATTGAAATCCCTACAAAAGCTGTACTTTTTATATATAATTATTAAAAATTGTATTTAGAATATTAATATGAAACATAGATAAAATCAATAATATTATTTTATTATTTAAATTAATTTCTAATTTTAGATAATCAAAATTGAAAATCAAAAATAATAAAAATACTATTGGAATAAAATATCTGCCTTGAACTCCAGCAATCACATTATCACTTATATTAGTCCAAGTTAAATATAACCCTGTAAATACTAACATAGAAACTATACCTATAATAATAAAAGACATAATTTTTAAATCCAATTTTATTCTTTTATCATTGTCAAATACTATAAATATCAAAATTAATAATAATATTGAATAATATATAAAATCATTAATTGAAATGCTAAACCATGACAAATTTCTTCCTATAATGCTGCTTAAATAAAACATTATATTTTCCCTAATAGTATTCATTAAGATACCTATATATCTTATAGGATTATTCAATATATATTCTTTTTTTAAATCAAAATCATCAGCGCCTGATATATATACTGATATATTTTTTGACCATAAAAAATATATAATTCCTACTACTGCTAATATTGAAAAGATAACTAAATATTTATTATATTTAAACTTCTCCTTAGGTATAGAAAACATTAATATAAAAAGAAAAATATAAACAGATTTTGACATAGCAATGAATAAAAATAATATAAACAATAATATAACTTCTTTAATATCAACTACACTTTCATCTTTATATTTCAAATATAAAATGAAAGATATAAAAGATAGAGAAGATGTTATAAGTACAGAATCTGCCGATAAAGATGCTGTTTGCTGAATCACCATAGGAAAAAAGCACATTAAATATAACGTATTTTTTTAATAGGTATGTATTTCATTGAAAAATAAATTGAAATAGAAAAAAATAATAATGCAAATAATTTAGCAAAATATATCTCTAATAATAATGGTACATTTATTATTCGAGATAAAAACATGCCAATTGATTGAGGAAAATAAGATAATGGACTATAATGTAAAGCTGTATTTTCAACAACAGTTTTAGTTTCGCTTACTTTTATATTGAATTTATTAAACAAATCTTTGTACGAAAATGTCCTATCTCCAAGCAAATACAAGTCAATAGGCAAATAATTTCCATGATGTCCATCTATACTTTTATCATAAGTAAAAAGACCTTTTGATATTTCATACGATCTCACATAATGAGCAACTTCATCAGGAACTTCCATAGGAGGTAAAAATATAAAATAAGAAATTCCTATAATTAGTATGCTTACTACAAATATCTTCTCTAATTTTATTTTTTTACAATCAGTGTATATATAAAATAAAAAGAAAAATAAAGATAGTATCAAACTATATATAAAAAATATCATAAACTTAGTTAAATTATTGAATGAATTCAAATAAGTGTAAGACATATTAATATTAAATAAAAATATAAATATAGATATATAAAAAAGATTATTTATATTTAATGATAAATTAAATTTCTTTATTGATAATATTCCCAAAAAAATAAAAAATATATTAAAATAAATAAATAATATAATATATTTTATTATTAAATTAATATTAATAAAAATATTTAAACATAACAACAAACCTAATAATATAAAAGATATAAATAATGATACTTTATTAAAAATAACAATATTATTAATAAAATTAGAGATATTTTTATTGTATTTATATATCAATATAAATTCTAATACAAAAATTAATAAATCTATAATATATAGAATATTTATTTGCAAAACATATATGGAACTTATGGAAAATATAAACGTTATTATATAAAATAGTAATTTATATTTGTTATTTTCAAATAAAATTTTATTAATATATAATAAGAATGTATAAATAATATATATAAATATAATCAGTATAATAACATAATCTTTTAATAATAATTTGTAACTAACATTATCTATCTTTTCAAAATCTATAATTTTGTCTAAAACCAGATTACCAAAAGGGCTGCCATTTCCTTCCATTTTCATTTCTTTAATAAAATTATTCTCTGTCATAATTTTATTTGTATCTATATATACACCATATATATCACTGCTTCTAAATACTTTATCATAATATTTAACTCTATAATGATAACTATATTTTTTTATAGATTCATTTGTTAATATATAACTGCTAATAGAATTATAATCCAACTCATTATTTATTCTAAATGATTCTTTTATCTCTTCTATATTAGAAAAAATTATTTAATATAAAAGTTTTATCAACATTTATTTTAAAATCTGATAAATACCCTATTCTTTCTTTATTTCCTAAAAAAGATAATATTATGATTGAAATAACTATTACAGTAATAAATATTATATATATTACAAAAAAGAGTTTTTTATTTTTCATATATCATTCCTCGAAAGAATATAGAGTTTATTAGATATAATATTTTTCATTTTAGAATAGTTTTTTTTGAAAAAATATGTGTTTTTTAGTAAAGTAAAACTTGAGAGCAAATTTTGTTTGTTCATTTGTTTCATATAATCACCCATCTTATTGAAATACTATACTATAAAAATTAATATTGTCAAATATAAAAATGGGCAAGAAACTAATAAAAGCTTCTCACCCACAAAACAATTATTAAACAAATATTTTATTAATAAACACCATTATAAGCATCTAAATAAATTTGTTTTAATTCTTTCATAAGAGGATACACTGGGTTAGCACCAGTACATTGATCATTAAATGCCTGTTCTACTATCTCATCAAGTTTATCCATAAAGTCTTTTTCAGCTACACCATAATCTTTAATAGACAAAGGTATATCAAGTTCTTTTTTAAGACCATTTATAGCTTTAATTAAATTAGCAACTTTTTCATTATCGTTTTTACCGCCAAGCTCAAGCATATCAGCAATAAATGCATATCTTTCTCTTGCATGAGGATATTTATATTGAGGGAATAAACCTTGTTTAGTAGGTTTTTCATTAGCATTATATTTTACAACCTGACATATTAAAAGAGCATTAGCAATACCATGAGGGATATTGAAAGCAGCACCAAGTTTATGAGCCAATGAGTGACAAATACCCAAGAAAGCATTAGCAAAAGCCATACCGGCAAGTGAAGCAGCATAATGCATATTTTCACGAGCTACAGGGTTTTCTGCACCTTCTTTGTATGAAGCAGGTAAATATTTGAAAATAAGCTTAATAGCTTTTTCAGCATTAGAATTAGAAAACTCAGTAGAACATATAGAAGCATAAGCCTCTAAAGCGTGAGTTAAAGAGTCTATACCGCTTGCAGCACATAAACCTCTTGGCATACTCATAACTAAATTAGCATCAAGTATAGCCATATCAGGTGTTAAAGCATAATCAGTAATAGGATATTTAATATGTGTAGCATCATCAGTAATAACAGCAAAAGGAGTAGTTTCAGAACCAGTACCAGAAGTAGTAGGTATAGCAACGAACTGAGCTTTTTTACCTAATTCGCCAGCATCGCATATTCTCTTTCTTATATCCATAAATACCATAGCAATATCTTCAAATTTTACTTCAGGGTTTTCGTAAAGAAGCCAAGCAATTTTACCAGCATCTATTGGGGAACCTCCGCCTAATGCTATAATCACATCAGGTTCAAATGCATTAGCAGTTTTCACTATATCTCTAACGGTGCTAATTGTAGGGTCAGGTTTAACATCAGAGAATATAGTATATTTTACTCCTATATCATCTAATACTTTAGTAACATTATCAGTTACACCTAATTTGAAAAGCGGTCCATCTGTGATGATTAATGCTCTTTTTTTGTTAGCATATTCTCTTAGAGCAACATCCAAAGAACCTCTCTTTAAATATATTTTTTCTGGTACTCTATACCATAACATATTTTCTCTCCTTGAAGCTACAGATTTAATATTTAAAAGATGTTTAGGACCAACGTTTTCGCTTGTAGAGTTGTTACCCCAGCTTCCGCATCCTAATGTCAAAGATGGCTCTAATCTGAAGTTATATACATCTCCTATAGCACCTTGAGAAGAAGGCATATTTACAAGTATTCTTCCTGTAGGCATCTTTTCGTAGAATTTTTTAATTCTTTCTTTTTGATTATCTTCATCTGTGTAAAGTACAGAAGTGTGTCCGAGTCCTCCAAACACTATTAAACTATGAGCTTTTTCAACGGCATCATCATAATTATCAGCTTTATACATACCAAGTACAGGTGATAATTTTTCATAAGAGAATGCCTCATCTCTGCTTATAGAAGAAGCTTCACCTATAAGTATTTTTGTCTCTTCTGGAACAGTAATTCCAGCCATTTCTGCAATTTTATAAGCAGGCTGACCTACTATTTTAGCATTCAAAGCCCCGTCTATAATCATTACCTTACTAAGTTTAGCTTTTTCGTCTTTGTTTAAAAGATAAGCACCTCTATATAAGAACTCTTTTTTTACTTCCTCATAAACACTTTTTACAACAACAACAGTCTGTTCACTAGCACATATCATACCGTTGTCAAAAGTCTTACTCATTATAACAGAGTTAACAGCCATTTTAATATCAGCAGTTTCGTCGATTATTGCAGGAGTATTACCAGCACCAACACCCAAAGCAGGTTTACCGCTAGAGTAAGCAGCCTTAACCATTCCAGGTCCGCCAGTAGCAAGTATTAAATCAATTTGAGGGTGGCTCATTAAAGCAGCAGAAAGCTCAACAGTAGGCTCTTCAATACAGCCTATAAGTCCGTCTGGTGCACCATGCTCAACAGCTACTTTATTAATAATCTTACAAACTTCAGCAGTACATTTTTTAGCCCTTGGGTGCGGAGAAAATACTATAGCATTTCTTGTCTTCAAAGCTATTAATGATTTGAAAGCTGCAGTTGATGTTGGGTTTGTAGTAGGTACAACACCAGCTATTATACCAACAGGTTCAGCAACTTTTTTCATTCCCATAGCTGTATCTTCACTTATGATTCCGCATGTCTTCATATTTTTAAACTTATTATAAATATATTCAGAAGCAAAGTGATTTTTTATTACCTTATCTTCTACTACTCCCATACCTGTTTCTTCTACAGCCATTTTTGCTAAAGGTATTCTTCTGCTATTAATAGCAATAGCACATGCTTTAAATATAGCATCTACTTGTTCTTGTGAGAAAGTAGCATATACCTCTTGAGCTTTCTTGGCTTTTGCTATTAAGTCATCGAGTATAGAATTTCCGCTTTTTGCATTTAAATCTTTAGTCATTTACTTCTCCTAAACCTTAAAAATTTTTTATAATATTGTACTACAACTATATAATAAAGTCAATAGCAATAGCATAATAAATATAATGTAGTACAAAAAGAACATTAATTTTTTATATTAAAATATTAAAAAGTATATAAAATAATATGATTTTTTAATAAATTTATAGCAATTAAAT
This sequence comes from uncultured Brachyspira sp., assembly GCF_934747485.1. Classification (GTDB taxonomy): domain Bacteria; phylum Spirochaetota; class Brachyspiria; order Brachyspirales; family Brachyspiraceae; genus Brachyspira. The sequence continues at coordinate 28,605 of NZ_CAKVGN010000033.1, forward strand.
TGTATATATTATATAATAATAGAAGTAAAAATATAATATTAATCGGAGAAAACTCAAAAATGACATTTAGCGATTTAATAATGACTTTAAATAAATTCTGGAGCGAAAACGGATGCATAATACAGCAAGGTTATGATTTGGAAGTAGGAGCAGGAACATTTAACCCAGCAACTGCATTAAGAGCATTAGGACCAGAACCCTTCAGCGTTGCCTATGTAGAGCCTTCAAGAAGACCAACAGATGGAAGATACGGAGAAAACCCAAACAGACTTCAGCATTATTATCAGTATCAAGTAATAATGAAACCATCTCCAGAAAATATTCAAGACTTATATATACAAAGTTTGGAAGCATTAGGAATAAGTTTTAAAGACCATGATATACGTTTTGTTCATGATGACTGGGAATCACCTACTCTCGGAGCTTGGGGACTTGGTTGGGAAGTTTGGCTTGACGGTATGGAAATAACTCAGTTTACATATTTCCAAGCTGTTGGAGGAATAAACTTAAAACCTATAACAGGCGAAATCACATACGGACTTGAAAGAATATGCATGTACTTGCAAAATGTTGATAATGTATATGATTTGGAATGGGGACATGGAATAAAATATGGAGATGTACATTTACAGGGAGAAAAAGAGTTTTCTAAATACAATTTTGAAGTAGCTGACACTGATATGTATTTTAGGCATTTTAAAGAATATGAAGAAGAATGCGATAGATGTTTAGCTAATGGATGTGTGCTTCCTGCTTATGATATGGTAATGAAAAGCTCACATGTATTTAATATGCTTGATGCAAGAAATGCAATAAGTGTAACAGAGAGAGCTGGATATATTGCAAGAGTAAGAGATTTAATGAAAAAGGTATCTTCTGCCTATATAGAATCAAGAGAGAAAATGGGCTACCCATTAATAAAAAAATAAAAAACAACAATATATAAAAATAAAGCGGACTTATTTTCTAAGCCCGCTTTTTTATATACTAAAAATTTTTAAGTTTATTAAAAGATAGTTTTTTATTTTTAATTATTTACGGTGGCTAGCCCCTTGCGAAGCACACACCGTGCAGCACCCCTACTTCTTTTGGCGACCATAGGAAGTACCTTTAGGTATGGGTACGAAGGCGGGAAAAAGTTGAATAAAAATAAAAACATAAATTATAGTTGTTTAATAGATACTAAAAAATTTTTATTTTTTTTATTATTTGCAGGGCTTTGCCCCGCACCCCAGTTCTTTTATTGGTATAAAAGAACCAAAAGAACTGCATTCAATAAATTATAGCTTTTTATGTATACGAAAACATAAATATTATTTTAGCTTTATATATTCCAAAATATAACGCTAAAGCACTTGCACTTTTTACAACTTTGACGAAGTACGCACCGCGAAGGCGGGAAAAAGTTGAATAAAGCAAAAAACTTATATTACCCAATATGTTCGCTTAAATATATGCTACTTTCTTATATACCTAGAATGTATTTCGCCTATTGATTCTATTCTTTGTATAGCTAATTTATCTGCTGCTTCATTAGTTGAAATGTTTTCTCTGTCAGATATTTCAAAAATCTCTAATATTCTATTATATATTTTCTCTGTAGCACTTTTTGCAGCTTCATAATTATAAACAGGGTTCTCCATAGCTACGTTTATAACTCCGCCTGCATTAGCTACATAATCTGGAGCATATACTATTCCTTTCTCTTTTAAAATCTTTCCATGATGAGATTCTTTAAGAACATTGTTAGCTGAACCCGCTATAACTTTACATTTTAATTTCGGTATAGTTTCATCATTAATAATAGCACCAAGTCCGCAAGGAGCAAATATATCAACATCTTGTTCATATATAGCATTAACATTAACTTCTTTAGCCTTATAAAGCTCAACAACTTTTTTCACCTTATCAGCATCAATATCAGATACTATTAACTCAGCATTGTCCTTAGCCAAATAATCACATAAAACTAAACCCACATGTCCAAGCCCTTGAACAGATATTTTTTTACCTCCCAAATTATCGCTTCCAAATGCCTTAAAAGCACTCGCCTTCATAGCCATATAAACACCATAAGCTGTCATAGGTGAAGGGTCTCCTGACTTGCTTCTAAGCCCTGCTACAAAATTAGTTTCTTTAGCAACATATTCCATCTCTTCTGTACTTGTATTTACATCTTCAGCTGTAATATATCTTCCATTTAGAGATTCAATAAATCTTCCGTATGACCTCCAGAAAAGTTCATTACCTTTTACTTTTTTAGGATCAGCCATAATAACTGTTTTTCCGCCTCCCAAATCAAGACCAGCACATGCCGATTTTAAAGACATACCTCTTGCAAGTCTTAAAACATCTTCTATGGCTTCACTCTCTGATTTATAATTCCAAAGTCTAGTTCCTCCTAAAGATGGTCCTAGTTTTGTAGAGTGAATACATGTAATAGCTTTAAGACCTGTTTTACTATCATTGAAAAATACTAACTCTTCATAATTATATTTTTCCATGTAATTAAAAATTTCCATAGCTTGTATGTCTCCTTATATAAAATTATCATCTGCATTCAAGTATAGTAAGGCTTTTATCATTGTCAAGTTTTTTAATGTTTTTCAATTAATAAATCGTATAAATTTATTAATTAAATAAGTTTAACTAAATATATGTTTTCAAACTATAATTATAAAAAATTAATAAAACTTAATAATTTCATAATATATATAACAATAAAACCTGATAATTTAACATTGCAAATGATTTAATAAAATGGGGCTGTCCTAGATAACTAAAAAAGCTCCTTTCTTGCTAAATTATATATAATTTCCAACTGTTTTTCAACTTTTG
>NZ_CAKVGN010000034.1 GCF_934747485.1 uncultured Brachyspira sp.
GTTAATTAAATTATAAGGAATACCTGCTTTTTTTAAACTAAAAAACGTGCAATATGTATGGCTCCTAAACAAAATATTTTAGAAAAAAAACTTGCTATTTTTTTAGTAATATGTTATATTATACAACATATTAAAGATAAAAAAAAGGGCCTGTAGCTCAGATGGCTAGAGCGTTCGACTGATAATCGAAAGGTCGGTGGTTCAATTCCTCCCAGGCCCACACGCTCAGGTTCTTTAACATATACGGGGGTTTAGCTCAGTTTGGGAGAGCGACTGCCTTGCACGCAGTAGGTCGTGGGTTCGATCCCCATAACCTCCACATCTTTTAAAACGATTCTTAAAAACATTTTTAAGAGTCGTTTTTTTATATAGGATTTATTATGAGAAAATGTCTTTTTTTAATAATGTTTATATTTTTTTCTTTTAATTTAGCATATACACTCACTCAAGATGAAGAGACTCTTTTAGATGCTTCCATTTTTGGTGATGATGATATTGTTGAAGATTTGATAGCAAAAAATGTTAACATAAATGTTCAAGATGAAGCTGGAAATACTGCATTAATATTAGCTTCTATGGAAGGGCATACTAAGGTAGTGGCTTTACTTTTGAATGCAAATGCTGATAAATATATAGTAAACAACGACGGCAATGATGCAATATTTTATGCTAAACAAAAAAATCATAAAAACATAATTAAGCTTTTAGAATAATGTTCTTTTATGTATTTTATTTGATAAAGTTCACTAATTATTGTAGTATCATTTTTTAATTATTTCGTTAAATTTTTCATTCATAGATTTTAAATAATTATCATATTTATTTGATAAATTATAATCAGGTTCTATTACAGTGTTGTCTATTAATGAGTTTCTAACATCATCTAAAGAAATATTCTCTTTTAATAATAATATAGCACTTATTGAAGAGCCAAGAGAAGCTCCTCCAGAAGGAAGTATTTTTATAGTGCATTGCCAAATATTAGCAATTATTTTTAATATTTCCTTATCTTTTGTAGGACCTCCTGTAACAGATAAATCTGCCGATTTTTTATCTGAAGCAAACTTTTTGGAATATGCTGCCACTAATCCTAAAGAACTTAATACAATTCCTTTATAATCATCATCAAAAGAAGCATTATCATAATACCTTTTTATATCAAAAGATTTGCTTATAGGTACAGATTCATTTTCTTTTTGATATATCATGATAGGTAAATTGTTTATATTTTTGGATAATGATTCTGTTATATCTTTATAATTTTTATGATACAAGTTCATAATTTCGTCCCAAACCATAGCACCATTAGTACGGCAGAATATCATAAATGGATTTCCTATACCGTCATACATAGCATTAGATACGCCAGAAAAATCTCTTGTGTTTTCATCAATATTGAGCATATATACAAAGCTAGTTCCTAAAGATAATATATCACCTTTGTATAATACCTTAGTTTGAGGATTGTCTCCGCTTCCTATTCCTACTAAACAATTTTTATTAAAACCGTATTTTTCAATAAAATATTCTGCTATGTTTCCAGCCAATGCGGAAGGACTTTCTATATTTCCTAATTTTTCTTTTAGATTGTTTGATACAGTGTTAAGAAGTTTATCATTCCACTCTTTTTTAGTGTAATCCATTAAACTCATACCAGAAGCATTTCCAAAATCAGCACTAATATCATCTTCAGCAGTGAGAATTGAAGCCATAAATGTATTAAGCAAAAATATTTTATATGTATTATTTTCTAATTCTGAATTATTATCAAAATTATATTTTATTACAGCCCCAGTAAATCTAAGAGGAGAATCTGAGCCTGTTATTTGAATCATTTTTTCTTTTCCGCCTGCACTGTTTCTAAGTTCATCTGCTTCTTTTTGTGTACATGAAGTTCTCCATATAGGTGCGGCATTATATGAATAAGAATCTTTTAATATTTCTATTAAGTTTTTGTTTGTGTATTCTTTGTTTTTTAATTTATTTAAATTCTTTTTATAATTTTCTGATAAATAAACATGTCCATGCTGCTGAGCAGAAATTTGAATAGCTTTAATTTCTTTTACATTACATTTTTCTTTAAGCTCTGATAATGCTTTATCCAAAGCAGCCAAAAAAATATTAATATCCTGTTCTGCTTTGCCATTTATTTCAGAATCTATAAGCAATGTATTTTTATTCATTGATGAAGTTTTTATTTCTTCCAAAGAATTAAAGGCTACAGAGATATTTAATTCATTTTTGAAAGTTTTATAATTCAAAATACTTAAAGTTAAACTTTGTGTGCTTAAATCTATTCCTAATGTATACATATATAATCCTAAAATTGTATTAATTAATTGATTTTACTAATTAATGTACTGTATAGTATTATATAAAAATAATATTCAAAATCAAGAGATTATATTTAATAATTTGATTTTTATTTGATTTTGGTATTAAATATTATGGAGTTAATTATTTATTGAAGTTGTTTTATGAAATATCAGTTATTATCAAAAGAAAAAAATTTAAAGAAGATTTTAAGAGAATGTGTAAAGAAAGAAAGGTTTACAAGTATAGATATAGTTGAAAGTTTGCATCTTACTAAACCTACGGTAAATGAATCATTAGATATTTTATTCAAAAACGATTTTATCACAAAAGAAGATTTTACGGTAGGTACTGTTGGAAGAAAAGCTCAAATTTGGAAAACTACACTTTATAAGAAGAAAGCTTTAGCTATAGATATAGATTTTAATTTAGTAAAAATTGCCATAGTTGATATGTCTGGAAATTATTCATATTACAAAGAATATAATAAAACCATCAGCAATGATAATTTTTTTGATGTTATAAGTTTTGTAGTAAAAGATTATAGGTCAAATTTCAAAGAGGCATTTGAGATAAAAAGTTTAGGTATATCAATACCTGGTAATATTAGTTTTGATAGAAAGAATATATTATATGCAACTAATTTGGGATTAAAAAATATTAATGTAAATAATTTGGAAGAAGAGTTAAATTTAGAGATAATTTTAGAAAATGAGGCTAATAGTGCTGTGTTGGGAGAGTTTTTTTTGTCGAAAGAGGCAGATAAAGAGAATTATATGCTTATATCCATATCAAATTTTGGAGTAGGGGGCGGTCAGATAGTAGACGGCAAATTATTGAAGGGTGCTCATAGACTTGCGGGAGAGATTGGGCATTTTACTATCATTATGGACGGAGAGCCATGCACTTGCGGAAATAACGGCTGTTTTGAAAGATATGCTTCTTATGACGGGCTTAAAAATATCATGAAAAAACACAAACTTGATTTTGATGATATTAATACACTTTTTGAAAGTTCTGATAAAAAATCAGAAAAAGTTATAAAAGAATATTGTAAATTTTTAGGAAGGGGTATAAGAAGTTTGCTTGCTATATATGATTCTAACAAAATTATTTTAAGCGGTAAAATAACTGATTATTGGGATAGGATTTATTCTTACATACAAAAAGAAATATTTGAAAATAATAATTTTTATTCAAAATTTAATATTATGATTATTAAATCCAAATTTGGTGATAAATCATCATTAGTTGGTGTAGGACTTATAAATTTCTTTGATTTGTTGTACGACAAAGATATTTTTTCTTAAAAAAAGCTCTTTTTTCTTGACAAATTAATATTTTTGACTACACTTATATTTAGTAAAATGATTTTATTATTAAATATTTTTTTATTATTTAAGTAAATTCATTTTACCAAATATCTTTTTATTTGGAGTTAATAAGAATATGGAATATTTTAAAAATGTTGATAAAGTGTCATACAAAGGAAAAGACAGTAAAGAAGCTTTTTCATTCAAACAATACAATGCTTCAGAAGTGATATCAGGAAAGACTATGGAAGAGTGGATGCCTTTTGCAATGAGCTGGTGGCATACATTGGCTGCTGGAAGTGCTGATCCTTTTGGTGCAGCCGCTGCAACTAGACCTTGGAATGGTAAAGAGCCTTTAGAGGCTTCTAAAATGAGAGTAGAAGCTGGATTTGAACTTATGCAAAAATTGGGAATAAATTATTTCTGCTTTCATGATAGAGATTTAGCCCCTGAATATAAAACTCTAAAAGAAACAAATGAAAAATTAGATATGATAGTAGATTCACTACAAGAAAATATGTCTAAAACAGGTAAAAAACTTTTATGGGCTACTTCATCTTTATTCACAAACCCTAGATATATGCATGGTGCTGCTACTAGTCCTTACGCTGATGTTTTTGCAGTTGCTGCTGCTCAAACTAAAAAAACTATGGATATAGCTAAAAAGTTAGATGCTAAAGGATATGTATTTTGGGGCGGAAGAGAAGGTTATGAAACTTTACTTAATACTAATATGAAAAGAGAATTAGATCATTTAGCTTATTTCTTGTCTATGGCAGTTGAATATAAAGAAAAAATAGGATTTAAAGGACAATTCTTTATTGAACCAAAACCAAAAGAGCCAACAAAACATCAATATGATTTTGATGCTGCTACTACTTTAGAGTTTTTATATCATTATAATTTGGATAAATATTTTGAGCTTAATTTGGAAGTGAATCATGCCACTTTAGCAGGACATACTATGCAGCATGAGATGCAGGTTGCTAGAAATCATGGAAAATTAGGTTCTGTTGATATTAACTATGGAGATACTTTCTTGGGTTGGGATACAGATATGTTCTTAACAAATGTTTATGATGCGGTTTTGATGATGGTAGAGATTATAAGAAACGGCGGACTAAAAAACGGCGGATTTAACTTTGATGCTAAAGTAAGAAGACCTTCTCATACTATGGACGATTTAATGTATGCATATATTGCTGGAATGGACACTTTAGCTTGGGGATTGAGGATAGCTGACAAAATAGTTAAAGATGGCTGTTTTGATAAATTTATTGAAGAAAGATACAGTTCTTATAATAGCGGAATAGGTGCAAAAATTGAAAGCAAATCAACTTCATTAGAAGAGTTATATGATTATGCTATGAACTTAGAAGAAAAAGAACTTCCAAGCGGAAATCAAGAATTACTTGAAGCTAAATTAAATCAATTTATTTATAATTTATAATTTATTTTTAGGAGACAGCATTATGAAAAAAATTATTTTATTTTTAATTGTAATATTTAGTTTGTTTTCATGTTCTAAAGGTGGTTCAAGCAGCAGTAGTAATGATAAAACAATAAAAGTTTGGCATATTCAAAGCTTAGAAGTTCAGGCAGAGGCTAAAGAGAGATCAGCTGAAAGATTTGAGGCAGAAAATCCCGGATACAATGTAGAAATGACTCCTATGAAAAATGATGCATATAAGACTCAAATTCAAATAGCATTAGGTGCCAATAATCCTCCAGATATTTTCTTTACTTGGAGCGGCGGTACTATGATAGATTATATAAAAGCCGGAAAAATAATTGATATAACTCCATATATTGCAAAATATGATTTATCAAATAAATTAATACCTGCATCATTGTCTCAGGCAAGTTATGAAGGTAAAATTTATGCACTTCCTGTAGAGTCATCAATAATAGCTATGGTATTTTATAATAAAGATTTATTTGCTAAAAATGGCTGGACAGTTCCTACAACTTTAACAGAATTTGAAGCTTTATGCGATAAAATGTTAGCTAAAGGAATAAAACCTTTTGCTTTAGCTAATAAAACTAAATGGACTGCTTCTATGTATTATATGTCATTAGTTCAAAGATTAGGCGGTATAAAGGTATTTTATGATGCTGCTAACAGAGTTAATGGGGGCAGTTTTGAAAATCCTGTATTTATAGAAGCAGGAAAAAAATTAGTTGAATGGGTTGATAAAGGTTATTTCAATGACGGATTTAACGGACTTGATGATGATTCTGGTCAGGCTAGAGTTTTGCTTTATACAGAAAAAGTAGCTATGTCTGTAGCAGGTTCATTCTTTATTACATCTATAAGCGGAGAAAATCCTGATTTTATGAATAAATTAGATGCATTCTTATTCCCACTTGTAGAAGGCGGTAAAGGCGACCCTAAAGAATTAGTTGGTACAATAGGGGATAATTTTTATTGTATATCATCTACTTCAAAATATCCTGAAGAGGCTTTCAAATTATTAATGAAGTTTATAGATGATGAAGCTGTAAAAGAAGCTCTTGATATGGGTAAATTGCCTCCTATTCAAGGTGTAAAAGCTCAAGACCCTATATCTGAAAAAATTGTTGAAGCTATAAATGAAGCTACAGGTGTTCAACTTTGGTATGACCAATATTTATCTCCTGAACTTGCTGAAGTACACAAAGATACTCTACAAGCTATGATGGGTAAAACTATGACTCCTGAAGAAGCATGCAAACAATTAGAAGCAAAAGCTCTTGAACTATTAGGACCTAGTAAATAAAGGAAAAAAATGAAAAAGTATATTATTTTTACGATATTTTTTATTTTTCTTATATCTTGTTCAAAAACAAAAGAAGACAATGTAATAAAAGTTTGGCATGTTACAACTTCAGATAATCAAGCATCTATAAAAGATAGAGCAGGGGAGAGATTTAAAAAAGAAAATCCTGATTATGATGTTGAGATTATACCTATGAAAAGCGATGCTTACAAAACACAAATACAAATAGCGGTTGGTGCTAACAGTGCTCCGGATATATTTGTTACTTGGGGCGACGGCACCATGCTTAACTATATAAAAGCGAATAAAATAATAGATTTAACTCCATATATGTCTCAAAATGGTTTTTCTAATAAATTTATACCTGCATCTTTGCTTCAGGTTAGCGTAGATGATAAAATTTATGCTGTTCCAGTAGAAGCGGTTACAATAGCAATGGTATTTTATAACAAAAAATTATTTGAAGAAAATGGCTGGACTGTTCCTACAACATTAACAGAATTAGAAAGTTTATGTGATAAAATGCTTGCTAAAGGAATAAAACCTTTTGCTTTAGCTAATAAAACTAAATGGCCTGCCTCTATGATATATATGTCATTAGTACAAAGAATAGGCGGAACTAAGGTATTTTATGATGCTGCTAATAGGGTTAATGGGGGAAGTTTTGAAAATCCTGCATTTATAGAAGCTGCTAAAAAATTCGTTGAATGGGTTGATAAAGGTTATTTTAATGAAGGGTTTAATGGATTAGATTATAACACAGGTCAAGGAAGAGCATTGATGTATACTGGTAAAACAGCTATGGAAATAAATGGTTCATTTTTGACTATTAGTATGCTAAGTGAAAACCCTGATTTTTTCAATAATAATTTAGATGCATTTATATTTCCAGCAATAGAAGGTTCTAAAGCAAATCCTAAAGAGCTAATAGGTTCAGCTGGAGATATGTTTTATTGTATATCATCTACTTCTAAAAATCCTGATATGGCTTTTAAATTATTAGAAAGGTTTGTAGATGATCAAGCTGTAAAAGAAAATTTAGATATTGGAATCATACCTCCTATAAAAAATGCTTCTCCTGAAGGAACAATATCCAAAAAAATTGCTGCTGCTGTAAATGAAGCTCCTGCTATACAACTTTGGTATGATCAATATTTACCGCCAGAATTAGCACAAGTGCATATGGATACTTTGCAAGCGGTTATTGGTAAGACTATGACACCTGAAGAGGCTTGTAAACAATTGGAAGCTAAAGCTCTTGAATTATTAGGTCCTAGTTCTAAATAGGAATATAAGTAAAAGAATATACAAAATATAAGATTGTTTTGGATAATGCGATCTATAAGGAGTAATTTTATGTTTTCTAAAACTATAAAGATAGCTGATAGAGAAACTTCTATAGTATCTATAATATTTTTAATTCCATCTTTAATATTTATGATATTATTTATATTTTACCCGATAGTTGATTCATTTAAATTAAGTTTATATAGTTGGAATGGAATAGATCCGGTGAAAACTTTTGTAGGGCTTGACAATTGGAAGACGCTAATTACGGATGTAAGATTTTGGAGAGCTTTAAAAAATAATTTATTAATATTATTTTTATCAATTTTAATTCAAATGCCGTCAGCTATATTTTTAGCGTTGGCGATGGATTATGTTGGAAGAAAATTTAATTTTTTACGTTCTATTTATTATCTTCCAATGCTCATATCTTCTGTGGCTATAGGATTTTTATTTAGATATGCTTATGACCCTCAATTTGGTATTGTAGCTGGTATTTTAAATATTTTTAATATAAATGCTACTATTGATATATTAGGAAATCCTAACATATCTATATTTGCAATTATTGCTGTTATATGCTGGCAGTTTATACCTTTTTATTTCATTTTATATGTTGCAAGTATTAGTTCCATACCTGTAGAATTATATGAAGCTGCTAAAATAGATGGTTCTACTTATTTTAATTATGCTAAAAATATAGTTATCCCTTATATATCTCCTACAATAAAAAGCGGCATTATACTTTCTATGGTTGGTTCTTTAAAATATTTTGATTTAATATATGTTATGACTGAAGGCGGACCTAATGGAGCTACAGATTTAATGGCTACATATATGTATAAAAATTCATTTGTATCATTGAAACTTGGTTATGGTGCTACCATAGCATTTGCAATGCTCATTATAATATCTATTATATCTTTTATAACTTTTAAAAAATTAAATACTGTTGATAAATAGGAGGAATAAATGAGTAAAAATGTATATAGTTCTAATGAGAAAATGATGAGAGCATTAGTAATATTTATATTAATTTTATATGCTATAATATCTTTTATACCATTTTATTATACTTTAATGACTGGGTTTAAAGAGCAATTTGAAATATTTACTAATGGTGTATTTGCTTTACCAAACAAGTTAAATCTATCAAATTATATTGCAGTATTAAAAGGGGGAATATGGACTTATTTTATTAATAGTATAATAGTAACTTTAATTTCTCTTGTATTGATATTGTTTTGTTCTTCACTTGCTGCATATGTATTTTCAAGACTTAATTTTAAATTTAATAATTTTTTCTTTAGTCTTATTATTGTATCTATGACAATTCCTGTGCATGTAACTTTAATTCCTATATATTTATTAACTCAAAAAATGGGATTATATGATTCTATATTTGCTTTAATAGGACCTTATGTGGCATTTAATTTGCCTATATCTATTTTTATATTAAATAATTTTATGCAAGAAATTCCAAAAGATTTGGAGAACAGTGCGGCTATTGATGGATGCGGAAAGATAAGAACTTTTTTTAATGTTGTTTTACCGCTATCTAAACCTGGTCTTGTTACAATAGGGATATATGTAATGACTACTATGTGGAATGAATTTATATTTCAATTAGTTTTGACTCAGTCTAAAGCAAATAGAACTCTTCCATTGTCTGTGTGGGAATTTCAAGGTCAGTATTCATCAAACATACCAATGATAATGAGTGTATTGACATTAGCAGCAGCCCCTATGATTTTGGTATTTATATTTGGACAAGATAAATTAATAAAAGGTATGATGGCAGGTGCTGTTAAATCTTAATTTTTTATATTTTACAAAAGGAGTATTTTATGATTTATAAAGATAAAACTAAACCTATAGATGAAAGAGTAAAAGACTTACTTATTCAAATGACAATAGAAGAAAAAGCATATCAGCTTACATCTGTATGGGCATATGAATTAGTTAGGAATGATTTTACATTTGAAGTTGATAAATTAAAGACTAAATTTCCTAATGGACTTGGACAGATTACAAGAATAGGGGGGAGCACTCCTACAAAAGTAAAAGATATTCCTAAATTTAGAAATTCTATACAGGAATTTTTTATAAATAATACTAGATTGGGTATACCTGTTATGTTTCATGAAGAATCATGCAGTGGAGCTATGTTTGATGGAACAACTAATTTCCCTCAAGCTATAGGCATAGCTTCTACGTTTGATGATGTGTTATGTGAAGAGATGGCAGATATTATAGGTAAAGAATTAAATGCTATAGGCTGTAATCAAACTTTAGCACCTCTTTTAGATGTAACAAGAGAACCAAGATGGGGAAGATTAGAAGAGACTTTCGGAGAAGATGTATACTTAGTTTCACAGATGGGTATGGCATATATAAGAGGAATACAAAAAAATAATGTTTATTCTACTGGTAAACATTTTGTAGCTTATGGAGCTGCAGAAAAAGGCTTTAACTGGGCACCCGGTCAGGTTCCTGAAAGGACAATGAGAGAAGTTTATTTAGCACCTTTTGAAGCTGCTATAAAAGAGGCTAATTTAAAATCTATTATGCCTGCTTATCAAGAAAATGATGGAGAGCCTTGCCATAGTTCCAAAAAGCTGCTAAAAAAAATACTTAGAGATGAGTGGAAGTTTAATGGGTTAGTAGTTACAGATTACAGCGGACTTACATTGTTAGAATCTTTCCATAAACTATTCCCTGATTATAATTCTATAGCAAAAAGAGCAATAGAGTGCGAGGTTGATATAGAATTACCTACTCAGGCAGTATATGGAAAAATTTTGGCAGAGGAAGTAAAAAATGGAAACATATCTGAAAAAGATGTTGATAAATTAGTTGAAAGAGTATTAACTAAAAAATTTGAATTAGGTCTATTTGATAATCCATACATAAAAGAATCATTATCATTTGCTATGCGTAGTAAAGAAAGTTTGGATAAATCTTTGGAAGTTGCTAGAGAAAGTATAGTGTTGTTAGAAAACAAAAATAATATTCTTCCTCTTAAAAAACAGCAAAAAATAGCAGTAATTGGTCCTAATGGAAATTCTGTGAGAAATCAATTAGGAGACTATGCATTCAAGGCACATGTTGAATCATTAGTAGAAAATTTGAGAGATATGTCTAAGAATTTGGACAATAATAATGCAACAGGATTCACTATGCAAGAGAAAGTAAATTTAAATGCTGATATACTTGATAATTTTATTCAAGATATAGAGGGTGTTTCTGTATATAAAGGCATTTGTTCTAAAGTAGGAAAGGATAATGTGTATTTGTCTTTAGGCTCTGATATATTTGAAACTACAGACAGTATGATAGAAGAAGCAGTTAATACGGCAAAAAAAGCTGATGTTATAGTTGCTGTTTTGGGTGATAAGGCTGGTTTGGAGGCTGGTACTAGTACTGGAGAATCAAGAGACAGGTCTTCTATTACATTGCTTCCAGCTCAGGATAGATTGTTAAAAGAGTTAAAAAAATTAGGAAAACCTATTATATTAGTATTAATAGTTGGACGTCCGGTTGCTATGCCTTGGGTTAAAGAGAATATAGATGGTGTGATATGTGCTTGGCTTCCGGGAGAGATGGGAGGAGAGGCAATTGCTGATGTTATTTTTGGTGATTATAATCCTGGCGGAAAATTACCTGTAACTTTCCCTCATAATATAGGACAGATTCCTATATATTATTCTCATAAACCTTCTGGTGGAGCTGAAAGAATGTGGGGCGGATATGTTGACGGTCCTCATGATGCTATTTATCATTTTGGTTATGGATTGAGCTATACTAATTTTGAATTATATGATTTTGAAATAGATAAAAAAGAATTAGCTCCTACAGATACAGTTAAAATTTCTTGTAAGATTAAAAATGTGGGTGATTATAAGGGCAGTGAAGTTGTACAGCTTTATCTAAGAAATAATGTATTAGGTGTAACTAGACCTGTTAAAGAATTAAAAGGATTTAAAAGAGTATTTTTAGAGCCTAATAAAAGTGCAGTAGTTACTTTTGAAGTTCCTATACATATATTAGCTTATTACGATGAAGATATGAAATTTGTTATGAAAAAATCTAATGTAGATATTTTAATTGGTACAAGTTCTGATAATATATTATTTAAAGAGACTATTAAAGTTAATGGGGAGAAGGAAATAAAAGAGAAAGTATTCACTACAAAGGTGAGTCTATTATAATTGATAATAATCATTAATTCCTATTCTATAGTTGATTTTATTATAGAATAGGAATTTTTTTTATATAAAACAAATAGGAGAATTTTTATGGGTGAACAATCTTACCAAACAAAATTAATTCATTATAAAGAAGGAGGAAATGGTCCTGTTGTACCGCCAGTATATCAAAGCAGTTTATTTACTTTTGAAAGTTGGGAAGCAATAGATAAAGCATTTGATGATCCTTTCAATAATTCTATATATACAAGAGGAAATAACCCTTCTGTATCATTGGTAGAAGAAAAGATAGCTTGTCTATGTGCAGGAGAGAGAGCTAAATTATTTGCTTCAGGTATGGGAGCTATATCATCATCAATACTTCATTATGTTAATTGCGGAGACCATATAATATCTATAAAAAATGTTTATGGCCCTGCTAATAATTTTATGAATGTATATTTAAAAGAAAAATGCAATATAGAAACTACTTTTGTAGAGGGTAAAAAAATAGAAGATTTTGAAAATGCAATTAGAAAAAATACAAAACTAATATATTTAGAAAGCCCTTCATCTGCAGTATTTAGCTTACAGAACATAAAACAAGTTGTTGCATTGGCAAAAAAACATAATATTAAAACTATAATAGATAATACTTGGGCTACTCCTATATTTCAAAGACCTTTAGAAATGGGAATAGATTTGGAAGTTCATTCATGTTCTAAGTATTTTGGAGGACATAGTGATATAGTCGCTGGTGTTGTAGTTGGCAAAGAGAAAGATGTTAAATCTATATTTGATAGAGAGCATGCATTTTTAGGTGCTAAGATGTCTCCTTTTGAGGCTTGGCTTATATTAAGAAGTTTGAGGACTTTAAAAATAAAAATGATGCAGCATCAGGAAAATGCTTTGGCTGTTGCTAAATATTTGAATAATCATCCTAAAGTTAAGAAAGTTATGTATCCTGGACTTGAAAGTTTTGACCAATATGAATTAGCAAAAGAACAAATGAAAGGCTTTTCTGGTCTTATGGGTTTTGTTATTAATTCTGATAATTTAGATGATATAAAGAAATTCTTTAATAGCTTGAAGTGCTTTAGAATAGGTGTAAGCTGGGGAGGACATGAAAGTCTCATATATGCTCCTGCTATAAGTTATTTAAAAGAAATGCCTAAAGAACAATTTGATGCTATGGGCATATCTTTGGGAGTTATGAGAATATCAGTAGGATTAGAAGACTATAATGACCTTATAGCTGATTTAGATGAGGCATTAAAAAATATAAAATAATTGTTATTGGAGTATGATAAAATGGAAAAAAAACAAATAAATACTTTTTTACAAATATTCCCGCTAGTATTTATATTAGTTGGAGTTCTTATAGGTACAGTGCATTATGGCATATCAATAGAGTTTTTATTAATATTAGATACTGTTATATGCTGTATTATAGCTTTTGCAGCAGGATATAAATGGGAAGAAATGGAAAAAGCTTTTGTAAAGAAAATAGCTGATACTTGGCTTGGGGTTCTTATATTGATATTGATAGGTGCTATAGTTGGTACTTGGATATATAGCGGTGCAGTTCCTATGCTTATATATTATGGTATAAAATGGATTAACCCTTCTTTTATACCTTTTACAGCATTTGTTGTTACAGCTTTTGTTGCTATATTTACTGGTACTTCTTGGGGAGCTGCTGCTACTTCTGGAGTTGCTTTTATAGGGGTAGCTCATGCAACAGGAGTACCTTTGCCTTTAATAGCTGGTGCCATAATAAGTGGTGCTTATGTTGGAGATAAAAACTCTCCTATATCTGATACTACTGTTTTATCTGCTATGGGTTCTGGTGCTCAATTAATAGATCACATAAAATCTATGCTAATAGTAACTATACCTTCTGTAATAATATCCAGCATTATATTTATTGCTTTAGGTTTTACTGCTTCTTCTAATATAGATATTTCAACAGTAAAAGAAACTAAAGAGATATTAGATTCTTTAGATTCTATGTTTAATTTTAATATATTATTATTGCTTCCTGCTGTTGTGGTTTTTGTAGGAAGTTTTAAGGGTTTATCTCCTATAATAACTATGTTTTTAGGAAGTTTTTTAGCTTTGATATTAGGAGCTATATTTCAAGATTTTGGCTTTTTAAATTCAATAAAAGCATTTGTTTCAGGATTTAATGTTTCTATGTCAAATTTACCAGCAGACCAAATACCTGCCAATTTAAATAATTTATTAAACAGAGGCGGTATGGTTAATATGATGCCTACAGTATTATTTTTGATAACTGCTTTAACTTTTGGTTCTATGCTTCAATTAATAGGTACTTTGCAAACTATATTGGATTTATTATTGAAAGTTATAAAAGGTGTAAAAAGTCTAATGATAGTTACATGGTTTACTACTCTTGTAGTTAATTCAAGTGTTAATAGCACACAATTTACTTTTTTAACTTTAGGTCCTATATTCCAAGATATATATAAAAAATATAAATTACACCCTTCAGCATTATCAAGAACTATGGAAGAGGGAGGAACTTTAACAGAACCTATAGTACCATGGACAGTAACAGGAGTTTATATGGCATCTACTTTAGGTGTAGCTACTTTACAGTATTTGCCTTACTCATTCTTTAATTTGGTTAGTATAGTGGTGATGTTTATATATATACTTACTTTCCCTAAATTAAAATTTGCTGTTCCTGTTTTGAAAGAAGAAAAAGATAATAATAATTAATTTAGGTCTATTTTATTGGAGCAGGCATTTTAGATATATATGTCTGCTCTTTTTTATTTTTGTAAAATAAAATTGATGAATTGAATATTTAAAGTATAATAATGTAATGATATTAACTATTAATTGTTATAAAATTCTTTTATTTTATATTAAATCTATATTACAATTTAAATATTTTTTATAATAATATTAGAATTATTATTTATCCTCTTCTAATTTTTTAATATTTTTTATCTCTCTCTTTATAAATATAATAGTAATTATTAAAGCCATTGCATCTGCTATTGGACCAGCATACATTACACCATCTATACCAAATATTTTAGGCAGTATAATTATAAGAGGGAGTAAGAAAATTATTTGTCTAGTCATAGCAATAAATGCTCCCTTAAATGCTTTTCCTATAGAGGTAAAAAATGAACCTGTAACAGGCTGAACACCATTAACCACCATAAATAGCATATATATTCTCATATACTCTTCAGCAAAAGAAAAATATAATTCACTTCCATCTCCAAACATAGAAACTATTTGTCTTGGAAATAATTGAAAAAGCACAGATGCTGTTATAGCCATCATAGTTGTTATAAATACGCTTAATTTATATGTGTCTATTACTCTTTTATAATTTCTTGCTCCATAATTAAATCCAATTATAGGCTGCGAACCTTGTCCTGTACCTATTATAAAAGCCATAACAATCATATTAATTTTTATTATTATTCCAGATACAGCAAGAGGAATATTACCTCCATATATAGATTGGTTACCATAATAGCTTAATACATTATTCATTGTAATTTGAACAGCCATCATAGCTAACTGATTGAAGCCTCCGGATAAACCTAAAGTAAAAATTTTAATAACATTACTGATATTTAGAATAAAGCTTTTTTTGTTAAGTGTAACATTTTTCATTTTAAATATATATTTAAAAGTTAAAGCAAAAGATATAAACTGACCTATTATAGTAGCTAAAACAGCTCCAGATATTCCCATGTTAAAATAAAATATAAATATAGGGTCTAATATAGTGTTAGCAATAGCCCCGCTTAATACAGACATCATAGAATATCTTGGACTTCCATCTGCTCTTATTATATGACTCATCATGCTTGAAAATATAAACGGCAAAAAACCAGTAGAAGTTATTGAACTGTATTTTATCGCATAACCCAACACTTCTTCAGTAGAACCAAACATATACATTATTTTTTCTACAAACATCTTCACTATTATAGTTAATATAATACTGAAAATGAATGCTAAAGATATTGTATTTCCTATAATATTTGATGCTTTTTCTTTTTCGCCCCTTCCAAGCAGTAAACTATATGAAGAAGCACCTCCTAAACCCAAAAATAAAGATATTGATACACATATTGTTGTTAGAGGGAATGCAACATTTGTAGCAGCATTACCTTTTATGCCCACTCCCTGACCTATAAACATTTGATCTACTATATTATATAATGCCCCAACTAACATTGATATTATACTTGGAGTGGCAAATTTTAAAAGAAGTTTATATATTTTTTCATAATATAATGGGTTAGAATGAACATCATTATGCATCTAAAAATCCAAATAATAAAATATTTTTTATTTATTATATTATATTTTTTGATTATTTAAATGATTAATTTTTATATAAATTCATTTTGATACTATTGACAAAAATATTATTAATGTTAAAATACTATATATAGTAATTAATAAAGGGGCTAAAAATGATAACAAGCGAAAACGGTTTTTTTGGTAAGTTTGGCGGAAGATTTGTAGATGAGAAACTCGAAAAGAAATTAATAGAATTGGAAGAAGCTTTTAATTTTTATATAAAAGATAAAGATTTTTTAAATGAATTAGAAGAGCTTAGAAGTGATTTTTTGGGAAGACCAACTCCTTTAATGTATGCCAAGAACATATCAGAAAGTATAGGCGGGGCTAAAATATATGTAAAATTAGAAGGTTTTGCTCATACTGGTGCACATAAAATTAATAACTCTATAGGTCAGGCATTATTAGCAAAGAGAATGGGAAAGAAAAAAATAATAGCAGAAACAGGAGCAGGTCAGCATGGTATTGCTACAGCGGCTGCTTGTGCTAAATTAGGATTAGAATGCTCTATATATATGGGTGATATGGACGTACGCAGACAGCAGCCTAATGTAGCATCTATGGAATTATATGGGGCTAATGTTGTATCTGTTAAAAGAGGGTCTAGAGGATTAAAGGATGCAGTTGATGAGGCTTTAGAAGAATGGGTAAAAAATTTAGATGATACTCATTATTTGCTTGGAAGTGCTGTTGGTCCTAGCCCTTATCCAGATATAGTGAGAACTTTTCAATCTATAATAGGAAGAGAATTAGCTAAACAAATAGAAGAAAAGAAGTTAAAAGTAAAATCTATGATAGCTTGTGTTGGAGGCGGTTCCAATGCCATAGGTTTTTTTGAACCATTTATAGAAAGAACTGATATAGAATTAATAGCTGTTGAGGCAGGGGGAATAGGCTCGAATATTGGAGAGAATGCTATAAGAATGAATAATCAATATGCTAAGGAGCATGTTGCTCAAGGGTATAAGACTAAGTTTATATTAAAAGAAAATGGTGAGATATCTGACACTATGTCTATATCTGCGGGGCTTGATTATCCGGGGATTGGACCTCAATTAGCTTATTTAGGAGATATTGGGAGGATTAAATTTTTAAGTGCTACGGATTCTGAAGCAGTTAATGCTGTTAGAGAATTTGCTAAGCATGAGGGAGTTATATTTGCTTTAGAGAGTGCTCATGCTGGGGCTAAGGCTATAGAGTATGCTAAGAAATGTTCAAAAGATGATGTTATAATAGTTAATATGTCTGGAAGGGGAGATAAAGATATTTTTATAACTTCGCCTATATTTAGAGCTGAGAGATGGAAAGAGTTTTTGCAAGATGAATTAAACAGATTAGAAAATAATATTGATGTGCATAATTTTAAATAAAAATATTGTATAATTAATAAAATGTTTTTTATATATGTTATAAAACTTTATTTAAAAAAATATTTTAAAATAATATAAAGCTAATTTTTGACAAAAGATAAATTTTATTATAGTATACAAGTTATAATTTTAAATTTATTTTTTAATCTATTTTGTTTTCTAAATAGATTTTTGTTATAATTATGGCTTATAAAAAAAGTAATAACATAGATGTAAAAAAAATTAATAAAAATATAATATACAAATATATTTTAGAAAATAAAAAAGTATCTAAAAATAGTATTTCAGTGTCATTAAATATTAGTATGCCTACTGTTTGGCAAAATTTAAAGGAATTATTGGATAATAATTTAATAGAAGAAGTTGGAGAGTTTGAATCAAGCGGAGGCAGAAAGGCTAAAGCTATTTCAATTGTTGAGAATGCTAAATTTGCTGTTGGTGTTGATATAACTAAAAATCACATAAGCATGGTTTTGGTTAATTTAGTTGGAAGTGTTGTAAAAAATATAAGATTAAAAAAATCATTTAGCTATAGTAATGAATATTTTTTATGGTTTGAAAAATCTATTAAAGATTTTATTTTTGATGTTGACATAAACTCAATATTAGGTGTCGGCATATCAATACCGGGAATTATAGATAGAACAGGGATTTCTATAAGCTCATCGCATGTATTGAAAATTAAAGAAGTTCCATGTTATGATTTCAGCAGATATATACCTTTTAATTGCATATTTATAAATGATGCCAATGCTGCTGGATTTGCTGAATCTAAGTATATAGAAAATAATGCTGTTTATTTATCATTAAGTAATAGTGTGGGCGGGGCTATAATATTTTCTAAGGAACTATATACTGGTGATAATGTGAGGGCTGGAGAGTTTGGGCATACTGCGATTGTTCCAAATGGAGAGAAATGTTACTGCGGCAAGAGAGGGTGTTTAGATTGCTATTGCAAGGCTAGTTTATTATCCGATTTAAGCAACGGTAAATTAAATGTCTTTTTTGATAAGTTAAACAAAGGCGATAAAAAAATTACAGAAGTTTGGGATAGATATTTATATTATCTATCAATAGCGGTTAATAATTTGAGAATGAGTTTTGACTGTGATGTAGTTATAGGCGGATATGTTGGTGCTTATTTTGCAGACTATCTTAATGATTTTAAAAATAAAGTTGCTAAGTTAAATACTTTTGAAGAAAATGCTAATTATGTAAAAGTTTGCAGGCATCATTTTGAGGGAGCTGCTTTGGGGGCTGCTTTAGTGCATATTGACTCATTTATTAAATCTGTTTAACAAAAACTCTGCTTTAATAAAAATATTTTTATATCTTTTACTTGACAATGTGATTTTTTATGAGTATACTTATTTTATTAAATACTTTTATAAAATTATTTAATAAAAGTATTTAATAAATATTGTATAATAAGGTGTTAAATTATGAATGGTAAGATGAAAGTTGCAATAATGACTGATTTAAAAAAAATAGAATTTATAGAGAGGGAAATACCAAAGCCAAAGGGTGATGAAGTATTAGTGAAATTAGAATATTTAGGGGTATGCGGTTCTGATTTGCATTATTATGAACATGGGGCTATTGGCAATTTTATTGTGGAATATCCATTTGTTTTGGGGCATGAATGCAGCGGAACGGTTGTAGAGATAGGAGATAAAGTTAAGCATTTAAAGGTTGGTGATAGGGTTGCTTTAGAGCCCGGTAAGACTTGCGGGGAATGCGAGTTTTGCAAAACTGGAAGATATAATTTATGCCCTGATGTAATATTTTTTGCTACACCTCCTGTTGATGGAGTATTTCAAGAGTATGTTGCTCATCCTGAAAGCTTATCTTTTAAGCTTCCTGATAGTATATCAACAATGGAAGGAGCTTTGATAGAGCCTTTAGCTGTTGGAATGCATGCGGCGAGACAGGGAGATGCTAAGATAGGGCAAACAGCATTTGTAACTGGAGCAGGATGCATAGGCTTATGCTCTATGTTGGCTTTGAAAGCTTGCGGAGTATCTAAGGTTTATGTTATAGATGTGATAAAAAAGCGTTTGGATAAGGCATTGGAATTGGGAGCTAGCGGTGTTATCGATGCTTCTAAAGAAAATGTTATAGAAAGGGTATTAGAGTTAACTGGCGGCAAAGGAAGCGATATTACTATAGAGACAGCCGGAAGCGAAATTACAACAAATCAGGCTATTGACTTTGCTAAAAAGGGTTCTACTATAGTTTTAGTTGGATACAGTAAAACAGGAAAAATAAATATGAATGTTGGTATGTCTTTAGATAAAGAATTAACTTTTAAAACTGTATTTAGATATAGACATATTTTCCCATTATGTATAGATGCTATAGAAAGCGGGGCTATTGATATAAAAAATATAGTTACTAATAGTTATGATTTTAATGATTTGCAAAAGGCTTTAGATGATAGTGTAGAAGATAAAATGAATATTGTAAAAACTGTTATAAAAATTAAGTAAGTATTTAGTAATAGTGTTTTTGTGAAATTATTAATAGTATCTAAAATATATTGTAATAAAGATAGATTATTTTACACAGTATATAGATATATTAGATTTAATTTTTTAAAGTGTAATAGAAATGCATTATGATTTAAATCAGAATATATTTGTTTATGATGCCAAAAAATTATTACATTTTATAGATTATAAAGAATACATACTTTTTAAAGTAAATACTGTGTAATATCTATTACTCCTAAACAATAATGATATGATTGTATAAATTTATAATCATATCATTATTATTCTTTATTAGATTATTTCTCCGTCTATGGATATAGTATATTCTTTTATGATGATGTTTTTATTTGCTTTTTTAAGAGCTTCTTCTACTATCATTTCAACACCTCCGCAGCAAGGTACTTCCATACGAACTATTGTGATTGATTTTATGTTTTTTGTTTTAAATATATTAGCAAGCTTTTCAATATATAAATCTATGTCGCTGTCAAGTTTAGGACAAAGCATCATAAGCACTTTGCCTTTTAAGAATTTTGAATGGAAATTAGCATAAGTAAAAGGAACACAATCTGCACTAATAAGCAAATCTATATTATCAAGATATGGTGCATTTTGGTTTATGAGTTTTAATTGTATAGGCCAATTTTCTAACTCTGAACTCATATGAATATTATTGTTATTATTCTCACTTTTAAGTTTATTTCTCATATCTCTTTGCATGCTTCCAGGGCAGCCGCAAGGTTTGTTTTCTTCCATATTAGGTACCTCCAAATTGTTATCTTTTAAATATTTTATAGCCTCATTAAAAAGCTTATCTTCTCCATGTTCTTTTAAATGTTTAAGATGAGCCTTTATTACATTAGCACCGCCTTTAGCAATATTTACCATTACTTTTTGTTCATTATATTCTTCTGCTTCTCTCTCTTCTATAGTCATAGCATTTTCTGGGCATTTTTTTATGCAAGCTCCAAGCCCATCGCAAAACAAATCGCTTATAAGTCTTGCCTTTCCGTCTATTATCTGTAAAGCCCCCTCAGGACAATCTGGTATGCATTCTCCGCAGCCTGTGCATTTATCTTCATCTATTTTTATTATTCTTCTTTTCATTTTTGTTTAACTCCTATATGTAAAAGTTATTTATATAATATAATTTTTTATGAAAAACTCAGTTGCTATGGCAACTAACTAATATTGATTTTTTAATAAAAAATACTATATTAGTTACTATATAATTGAGAGTTTTTTATGGAAGAATATATAGATATAATATTAAAATCAAGTTTATTTAATAACATAGAGAGAGATGATATAGTTTATATACTTAATAGTTTTGGTTATCAGAATAAATCATATAAAAAAGGAAATACAATTATAGACATAGGAGATTATATAGAGCATATTTATTTAATATTAGATGGTATGGTAGAAGTTTCCAAAGAATATGATGATGCAAGAAAGAATATAGTTAATATACTAAATGCTGGTGATATTTTTGCTGAATCTTTTGCTTTATCTACAAAAAAGATTTCTACAATACAAGCATTATCTTTTACCAATACTAAAATATTAAAAATCAATACCAATAATATTTTTAATAATGCAATTTTTTTACAGAATCTCATTAAAGTTTTATCAGATAAAAATATATTTCTTTCTATAAAAAATGATATATTAAGTCAAAAAAGTTTAAGAAGCAAAATAATGCTTTATTTAAAATATATGTCTAATATACAGAAATCTAATAATATAATAATACCTTATAATAGAGATAAATTAGCGGAGTTTATTTCTTCAGACAGAAGTGCATTGTCAAGAGAATTAAATAGATTATCAAAGGAAAAAATAATAAAACTTGAAGGCAACAAAATAACGATTTTAAAACATTAAAAAATTATTTATTCATAAAATCTAAATGCTTTTTTCTTTTTCTTACTTCATCAGCTATTTTTTTTATAGTTATTTTAGATAATGATTTTTCAAAGTCTTCTTTTACGCTATTAAACTCTTCTCCAAGCACATCAAACATAGCACATCCCACAGGGCAAACATGATTAGGATGATGAAAACTAAACAGCCCTCTCTCTTCTTCTGTAAACACTGCTTTATATATTGACAGCAATGTTATATCTTTTTCATCTTTTATAAGTTTGCTTCCTTTCTTAGTTGTTTCAACTATTCCTGCTTCTTGGAGTTTTAATAGAATTCTTCTTATTAGAGCAGGGTTAGTTTTTACGCTTTTAGCAATCAGGTGAGAAGTAGTGCCTTCATTTTCAAAAAATGCTATGCATAAAACTATATGTGTGGCAACGGATAATTTAGTGTTAATCTTCATGGTATTATAATAAATTGAATAAATATAATAGTCAATAGTTTTTTATTTCACTATTGTAACTCTTTTGGTAACAATATTTTGTTTAATAGGTATTGATATAATATTGAAAGTATTATATAAGTTTTTCAATATTAATAAACAAAAAAGGAGAAAAAATGAATAAAGTTTTTTTAATTTTGTCATTGGCAGTATTTGCAGTTTCTTGTTCAAACAATTCTGGAGATGGAACAACTAAAGCCAGCAGCAGTACTTCAGGAGCTGAGTATAAAAAAGAAGCTATGGGCATAACAGTAGAAGGATTAGCAGCACCAGAGAGTGTTAAGTTTAGAAATGGTAAATTATATATAGCAAATTTAGGAGACCCTAATGCTCCTAAAGATGGATTTATCATTGTTGCTAATGAAGATGGTTCTAACCCTACAAAACTTTTTGAAGGTGAGTTAGACAGCCCTAAAGGTTTTTCTTTCTTAACTGATGATATTATTATTATACCTGACCAAGTTAATGACAGTTCTATGACTGGTAATTTAGTATTAGCTAATGTAAAAGAAAATAAAATAATTACTAAACTTCCTATAGAAGGCTCTAAGTTTTTAAATGATACAGTAGTTATAGACCCTACAACAGTAGCATTAACTGATACAGGTGCTTCAACTGTTCATTTTGTAAAAGTTGATAACAATTCAGCTTTATCTATCACTTCATCAGTAACAGGAGTAGTTGGTGCTAATGGTATATTATTAGACAATGGAGTATTATATATAGCAGGCAGCACATTCGGAGGCGATGCTAATGGAGGCGATATTTATACTTTAAATATAGACGGTACAGGATTAACTAAATGGACAGATTCAAGATTAGGTGCTGGTGCTTTAGATGGTATAGCTATTGCTAATGGCAAATTATATGTTTCTGATTGGGGTGAAAATGGTGCTAATAATAATGCTTGCATATATGTATTTGATTTAAATACTAAAGAACAAGTTGAAAAAATAGAAGGTTCTTTATCTGGTGTGGCTGATATAGATTTAGTTAATAATGTTATATATATACCAGAGCTTTCTACAAGCTTAATTAAAAAAGTACAATTATAAGTTATAGTACACATAAATATATAAAAGATGCATCTTTTTAAGGTGCATCCTTTTTTTTAAAAATTATTATTTATAATAAAATAAAATTTAAAAAATTAGTTTAAATTATTTTCTTGACAATATATAAAATAGTAATATCATATTTCTATAAACATTTTATAAGAGGTTTTTATAATGAAAAAAGTTAATATAGGCTTTATAGGAGCTGGTTCTATAGCTGAAAAAATGGCTAAAACTATTGCAAAAATTAAAGATGTAGAATCTTATGCAGTGAGTGCGAGAGATATAAAAAGAAGTAAGGCTTTTGCTAAGAAATATGGATTTAAAAAGTTTTATGGTTCTTATGAGGATATGGTTAAAGATGAAAATGTAGATTTGGTTTATATAGCAACACCACATTCTCATCATTATGAGCATATAAAGTTATGTCTTAATAATAATAAAAATGTTTTGTGCGAGAAGGCTTTTACTGTTAATACAAAACAGGCGAGAGATGTTATAGTTCTTGCCAAAAAGAAAAAGCTTCTACTTGCTGAGGCTATTTGGACTAGATATATGCCAAGCAGAGATATAATAAATCAAACTATAAAAAGCGGTATTATAGGTAAAGTAACTTCTCTAACAGCCAATTTAGGCTATGTTATAAATAAAAAAGAAAGACTGATAGAGCCGGAATTAGCAGGAGGAGCTTTGCTTGATGTGGGAGTTTATACTATCAATTTTGCTCTTATGGTATTTGGAAATAAAATAAAAAAAATAGATTCTACTTGTGTGAAAACTAAAAAAGGAGTAGATGAACAAAACTCTATTACTCTTACTTTTGATGACGGCAAAATGGCAGTATTAAATAGCACTATGTCAGCATTAACCAATAGAGAGGGCGTTATTAACGGAGATAAAGGCTACATTGTTGTAAAAAATATTAATAACCCAGAAAGCATAACAGTTTATTCATTAGACAGAAAAGTTGTAAAAACTATTAAAGTTCCAAAACAAATAAGCGGTTATGAATATGAAGTCATTTCCTGTGCAGATGCTATTAGAAATAAAAAGTTAGAATGTAAAGAGATGCCGCATGAAGATATTATAAGAGTTATGAATATAATGGACACTTTAAGAAGAAGCTGGAAAATAAAATATCCTTTTGAAAAGTAAATATATTTGTTTAAAACTAAGTTAATAAATATTTATATTGTTTTTAATTTAATATTTAGTATGTAAAATATAATTAGTATTATTTTATATAATTTCTTAGATATAAAATTTAACTACTTGTGTTTTTTGCAACTTTTTGCCACGGGAAAAAGTTGAATAAAATAAATACTTTAATGTAAAGAAATTATTTATTTAAATTAATATTTGCAGGGCTTTGCCCTTAACGAAGTACACACCGTGCAGCACCCACTTCTTTTGCCGATAGGCACCTACTCGGTACGACCGAAGGGAGTCCTTCAGGACGATCGTAGAAAGTGCCTTCGGTATTGGTATAAAAGAACCTCATATCCTTCGGATACGCTTCGCGAAGAACTGTATTTTTTTCTCAAAGTTAGGTTTTAGGCTATATTTAATACATATTCCTAACATATATAGTAAAAACACTTGCACTTTTTGCGGCGGGAAAAAGTTGAATAAAATAAAAAAACTTATACAAAATAAATATTTATTAATCTACTCTTAAAAATAATCAATAATCTAATTTTATAAGATAATCAATTTTTTCTACAAGCTTAGAAAATGGACGCTCTACATTTATCATTGAGTTTTCTAAAGCGTTGCCGTTTTCATCTTCTATATATATCTCATAAAATAATTCTTTATGATCTTCTTTATTTTCAAATGTAAGTCTTATAAAGATAAAATCATTTATATTAATTCTGTCCAATTTTGGTTCATATTCAAGCTTCTTTATCTCTTTGCTTAATAATTCTTTTCCTAAATGCTCTACTACAACATTGTATATAGATTCTAATTCTTTTCTTATGTAATGTACGTTATTGTCAAACATAAACACCCCTAATTTTATCTTACTTTATGCCTTTTTATTTTAGCTTCTTCTATGCTTCTGTTTTCCCATTCAATAGAAATGTTAGCAACAGATGCACTTAATAATTCTCTTCTCATAGCATTTTTTTGGGCACTATCCAATGATGCCAATTTGTTTACATCTGCTTTTTCTTCTGATAAAACTTTTATAACAGCAACACCGTTATTTAATTTTATAACCTCGCTTTTATCGCCTACATTCAAAGAAAATACAGTGCTATTAAATATAGGGTTAGATGAATCTGGTATAACATTTCCATCAGTAGCGTTTACTAAACCTTGAGCATAAGAAAATGGTGCAGAAGATTTATAGTATTTTATATTTCCATTATTATTTAAAGCAGCAAAATTGTTGTTGTTTAGAGTAGCATTTTTTAATACTTCAACTTGCTTAGATTTTTCTGCTTCAATCAATACTTTAAGATTATCATTTAAATAGCTATCCCTTAAAACAGCAGCATTAACGTCTGTGTATTTTTCTGGAAGTCTTATATTATTAATTAATACAACATAGTAAACTCCATTAACATTAATAGGAGAAAGTAAAGTATTAGTCTGAGTGTTTGTAAATACTCTGTCTGCTATGTTTTTATCAATTTCCATTCTTGTAACATAACCTAAATGATAGTCATTAGTATAAATACTCTTTTCTGCTACTGTTTTATCAAATAAAGTAATATCATTTTTTAATGTTTTATATACATTTTCAGCTTCTTTAGCATTAGCAATAAGTATCCAAGATATATCAGCCTGTACAAAATTAGTTTTATTATCATTAAAATACTTATCTATATCTGTTTCAATTATATCAGCATTTCGCACTATATCAGAAGCATCAATATAAAGCATTTCAATATCTCTTTTTGTAAGATTTTTTATATATTGTCTTTCTAATTCTAAAGAATTAACTTTAACACCATTAAATAACTCTAAAGCTATAGTTTGAGCCATAATAGTTTCTTTTAAGTCTTTTTCTATTCTAATTTTTTCTGATTGAGGAGTATTTTTAATAAAAGCATCATAAGCCATTTGGTTGTAATTACCATTGCTGTCTATAAATTGGCTTTGCATATATTGAAGTATTATTTTATCGCTTACATCAATATTTTTTGCAGCTAAATCATCTAAAAGTATAGTAGTAACAGCTCTTCTAAAAGCTAAATCTTCTATATTTGCATATACATCAGTATTCATAGGTATTCCAAATTGCTGATAATAATTTTCTATTTCTCTAAAGGCTTTTCCATAAGGGCTTGTAGAAGTATAATATATAGGAGTACCATTAACAGAACCTATAGTAGGAGTTTTTTGGCTTCCTCTGGTATCTATAACTAAAAAATATATTATAAGCAAAATGGATACAGCAGATACTCCAATCCATTGCAAAGTTTTAATTACAGGACTCTTTTTTTTGATTACTATTTTCTTGTTAGATGACATTTATTTATCCTCAAAATTTTTTATTAATTAAGTTTAATATGTTAATTATATAAAAAAGCTTTCAAAAAATCAAGTAATTTTCTATATATATGTTGTTTGTTAGTGTGTAGTTTTATATTTAGCGGAGAGTGAGTTTATTGAAAAATTATTGTATTTGCGTTTAATTTTTCAATATTTTTACCGTAAATATTTATAGTGTATTATAATATTGTTTTTAAATCGCTTTTTAACTTGATATTTAACATAATTGGGTATAAAATAAGGTTTAGAAAAATAGGGGTATAATTTTATGTCATTTGTTCATTTACATGTACATACTCAGTATTCTATACTTGATGGTGCTGCTCGTATTAAATCATTATATTCTAAAACAGATAAAACTAAAAGACTCATACCGGGTTTAATAGATAGAGCAAAAGAATTGGATATGCCGGCTATAGCTATGACAGACCATGGTAATATGTTTGGTGCGATGGAGTTCTTTTCTGAGGCTAAAGATAAAGGAATTATACCTATAATAGGGTGCGAAGTATATGTTGCACCAAAGACGAGATTTGACAAGAAATTAGATAACTCAGAAGAGAAAAGTGCTATGCATTTGGTGCTTCTTGCTAAAGATAAAGAGGGATATAACAATTTATGTAAATTAGTAACTCATGGATATACTGAAGGTTTTTATTATAGACCAAGAGTAGACCATGAATTAATAGAGAGATATAATAAGGGGTTAATTTGTTTATCTGCCTGTATGGGCGGGGAGATACCTATAGCCTTAAGAAAAAAAGATTATAAGCAGGCTTTGCAATTAGCGAGATATTATAAATCCATATTTGGAGAAGATTTTTATATAGAACTTCAAGACCACGGTTTAGCAGAAGAAAAGACATTAAACAGCGATTTATACAAAGTGGCAAAAAATGAAAACATAGAATTAGTAGTTACTAATGATGTGCATTATGTATTAAAAGAAGATGCTAAAGCTCATGAGATACTTTTAGCTATACAAACTAAAGCTACTTTAGATATGCCAAAAAGATATAAATTCCCAAGCAATGAGTTTCATTTGAAAACTGAGGAAGAGATGAGAAAGTCTTTTGCAAAACTTCCAAAAGCTTTTGAAAACACAGTGAAAATTGCAGAGCAGTGCAAAGATTTAAATATAATGACTAAAACTTATTATATGCCGAATTATGAGCTTGCTAATGGTGAGACAGAAACTACAGCACTTAAAAAGATGTGTATAGAAGGACTTAATAAGCATTATAATAACAATATACCAAAAGAGGCTATGGACAGACTTGAGATGGAGCTTGGTGTTATAGCTAAGATGGGTTTTGAAGGATATTTTTTGGTAGTTCAAGACTTTATTAACTATGCAAGAAATCATGATGTTGCTGTTGGTCCGGGTAGGGGAAGTGCAGCAGGTTCAATAGTTGCATTTGCTACAGGAATTACAAAGGTTAATCCTCTTGATTATAATTTGCTTTTTGAGAGATTTTTAAATCCTGAAAGAAAAAGCATGCCCGATATTGACGTTGACTTCCAAGATGATAAAAGAGAAGTAGTAATAGATTATGTAACAAAAAAATACGGTAAAGACAATGTTTCGCAAATTGCTACTTTTGGAGCTTTGGGAGGACGTTCTGTTGTAAGAGATGTATGCCGTGTTATGGGTATAGATTTAGCTACTGCTGACAGACTTGCTAAAAGCATACCTAATGATGTAAAAAGAGTTGTAGATATATATGATCATCCTGACTGTGCTGCTTTAGTAAAAGAAATAGAAGGAAGCAGAGAATTAAAGAATATGTATGAAATATCTATGAGGCTTGATGGTTTGGTAAGAAATGTTGGGCTTCATGCTGCGGGTGTAATTATATCATCTCATCCTATAGCTGATTTAGCTCCGGTTTATCAGGATTCTAAAACAGGAACAAGGGCTTGTCAATATGAGATGACTTATGTTGAAAGTGCTGGTCTTATAAAGATGGACTTTTTGGGCATTAAGAACTTAAGGCTTATAAAAGATGCTATAAAAGATATAAAAGAGAGATACGGTGTTGAAATAGATATAGATAATCTTCCTTTGGACGATGAAGCTGTTTATGATATATTTAGAAAAGCTGATACAGGAGGGGTATTCCAGTTTGAAAGTCCCGGTATGCGTCAGATGCTTATAAATATTCAGCCTACAGGTTTTGATGATTTAGTATCAAGTGTGGCATTATATCGTCCGGGTCCTTTAAACTCTGGAATGGATAAAGATTATGCAGACAGAAAAAATAAAAGAAAAGAGATAGTATACAAGCACCCAGATTTAGAGCCTATACTTAAAGAAAGTCAAGGGGTTTTAATATATCAAGAGCAGATTATGGCTATAAGCAGAGTTATTGGAGGTTTCACTGCCGCCGAAGCAGATGATTTAAGAAAGGCTATGGGTAAAAAAATCGTAGAGAAAATGAACTCTATGAGAGAGAAGTTTATTAGCGGCGGACTTGAAAGAGGATATGATGAAGAATTGTTAAATTATCTTTTTGATACAATGAAAGGTTTTGCGGAGTATGGTTTTAATAAATCTCACTCTGTTTGTTATGCTTTAATAGCTTATCAGGAAGCTTATATTAAAGCTCATTACCCAATGGAATATTATGTAGCTTTGCTTAATACTGTTATAGATGATACTGATAAGATAGCATTATATTTAAACGAAATCAAACAAAAAAATATAGAAGTTGTTACTGCGAGTGTGTTTGAAAGCGATGCATTGTTCTCTCAAAAGAATGGAAAGATAGTATATGCTTTACATGCTGTTAAAGGTGTAGGACTTCAGGCTGCTTTAGCTATACAAGAAGAGAGAGAAAATAATGGACAATTTAAAAATTTAGAAGATTTTGTAAAACGTGTAGATGTTCATTTGGTTAATAGAAAAGTATATGAAACACTCATAAAATGCGGAGCCTTCTCTGATTTTGGTCATACAGAAAGTGCATTACTTGCTTCGCTTGATGCAATACTTGCTCATGCTTCTAATTATCAAAAAGAAACATTATCAGGACAAACTATGCTTTTTGATTCTATGTCTGAAGATGACACAGGAAGTGCTTCTTTGGTGATAGAAAAACAAGTTGAATATGCTAATAATATTTTAATGGAAAATGAAAAGGAAGTTTTAGGTTTTTCTTTAAGATACCATCCTTTTGCAAGATATATTACAAAAATTGACTATAAGTATTTTAATAATTTGCTTGAGTTGGAAGAACTTGAAGATAAATATGAGTTTTCAATACCAGCAATCTTAATGAACATATCAGAAGGCACTACAAAGAAAAATACTCCTATGCTTATATTAAAAGTGATGGATTTGTTTACAGAGAATACTTTCTATATTACAACAAAAGTAGATAAATATAGAGAGCAGCTCGATGAAAATATGGGCATACTTATAAGAGGTAAAAGAGATAAAAATAAGTTTTCTGGCAAGATATATAATAACATATTAGAGATAAAAGATTTAGATAGTGTTCTTAATGATAAAAAGAATGTTTTAAAAGAAGTAAAAAGGGAAATAAAAAGAAGAGACAATGCAGAAACTTTAGTAACAGAAAATAAAATACCTAAACCGTCTAATGAAAATACTAAAGCTTCTCCTATGATAAAAAAAGAAAATAATAACAATATTATAAAAAATACTAATACAGGCAAAAAACAATTAGCACTTTATGTTAATAAAAATATATTTGATGATATGGATTTATTATGCTTGCAAAATGCTATATCATCAAACCCAGGTGATTATACTATTTTCTTAAAACTAAAATCAGAAAGCGGTACTGAAGTGTTTAAGATAGGTGAAAACTACAAAGTTGATCCTAATCAGAGGTTTTTGAGCGAAGCTAAAAGTGCGTTAAGATCTCTGATAGAAATAGAATATGCATAATTATTATATACAGTTTTATTATATATAGTTTTATTTTTATTTTTGCACAGGAGCCAGACATATTGCAGTTAGGAATTCCTTAATTTCTTAAAGTATAGCATAGGTGTATCATAATT
>NZ_CAKVGN010000035.1 GCF_934747485.1 uncultured Brachyspira sp.
AAATTATGATACACCTATGCTATACTTTAAGAAATTAAGGAATTCCTAACTGCAATATGTCTGGCTCCTGTGCAAATCATATGTGTTTGTATATAAATACTGTTCATTAATTATCATAAATGTTTTATGATTACATATATTAGTATATTTTATTTAAAGTGATTATGCATATAAAAAATCATTTGTAAGTTGCGGCAATTAATAAAAATATAGATTAAATAATAAAGATAAAAAATACATACGTATTTTAGATTAAAAAATAATAGATTATTAAACATGTGTTTGAATATTACATTTTATGATGACTAAATATAATTATAAAATAATTTTAATTGCAAATAAAAAAGGCATACTAACTATATTGGTATGCCTTTTATATTTTTTATTTACTGCCTGTGATTCTTAAAGTTTTCTTTTTTTCTTCTATTTTTAAGGATTCTTCTTTTATATATTTTAGTATTGGTATTTTAGCAGCTTTATGTGTTTTTTTAATTTCTTCTTCGTATTCATACATTTTACCAGCATCTTTTGCTGCCATAGCTTGTATTATATCAACTATATCTTCTATCTGTTCTACTCCTATAGCAATTCCTCCAGTAACATTTGCTATCCAAGAAAAGAATTCATCTTCTTTTAATCTTGAAACTCTTTTACTAAAATCTCCTATCTCTATTTTATAAGCAGAAGAAACTTTACCATATCCTCCATATCCTGTGTTGCAGAAAACTGTATTGATAGTTACTTGTTTTTGATAGAGTTTTTTAGTTAATTCGAAATAATCATATTTATGTATACATTCATTAGGTTCATGAGGGCAAGCATCTCCAAATAACACTATTGATTTTGAATTTATTTGACTCCAATTTATATTATATACATCGTTTAATGCATCTTCAACAGCTTCATCAGCATCTCCTCCATGTCCATTTGGAACATTATTTATAAAGTTTAATAAAGAATCAACATTGACAGATAATTCATGTACTTTAGTAATATAAGGATCTCCGCTTCCATGATCTAAATAAAATATAATACCTATACGCAAATTGTCTATAATCTGAAATAAAGTTTTTGAAAGTTCCATAAACTTACTTCTTAATTTTTCTCTATATGCACTCATAGAGCCTGTTAAATCTCCTACTAATACTAAATCAAGTCCTTTCTTTCTTTTTATTTCATCATTCATCTGTTTCTCTATAGAGTCTTCTTTTAGTATTTTTGAAATCTTTGATTTTGATGTATCAACTGGTTTTATCTTATTTAAATTATTTTTATTATTAATTGAAACATTACCTTTTCTTAAAGCTGGTATTTTATTTTCTTCTGACATAATTTAAACTCCTTAAATATTATTTATTTTTTTTAGAGAAATATTCCATATATTCTCTGTCATAATTTTGCTTTTTATATTCATCTAATAATATTTCTTTTGCTTTATTAAGCATTGTAGATTTTTCATGAGCTTCATCTTTATTTTCTGCAGTATCAGGATGATATTTTTTCATCATTTTTTTATATTGTTTATTTATTTCTTTTTCTGAATAAGATGTATATTCTTCATATTTATTTTCATCATATTTTTCTTCCCATAATATTTCATACCAATTCATAAAGTTGCCTTCAGAATCTTTATGTTCATCATCAGAATAACTTTCTTCAGAACTTCCTGAAGAAGTATATTCATTAAATATTTCAACCATTTTTATATAGCTTTTACAATATGAAAGTCCAAATACACAGCTTCTATATGCTTCTGAAAAGAAATGCTTTTTTATATTTGTATCAGTTTCTTCTATATATTTTTCTATTTCTTGAATCCATAAATCAAAAATATTTCCGCTTTCATTATTATGTTTGTTTATATTAATAAATTCATTTTTTAATTCTTCAAATGAATCGCTTATTTCTTCTATAGGTGTAGCAAAGCCTTTGAATGTTCCGCTTGAATATTTTTCTTCTAACTCTTTAAACTCGTTCATAGATTCTTCAAGCAGTTTTAATGATCTTCTTATCGCTTCTTTTACAACTATTTTTGCTTTTCTACCATCTTCTGTATCATCAAACTTTATATCTTCAAATGCTATTGCCGACTCTTCCATAGCAGCTATTTTTCTATCAAGCTCTTTTTCTTTTTCTGATAATATTTTTTCTATTTCCTCTCTTTTCTCTTCCCATTCTGCCTTTTCTTTTTCAAAACTTTCAAATAATTCTTCTTCTCTTGAAGAGAAAGTGTCCTCTCTTCCTTTTAAATCAATATCTCTTGATTCTATATCCTCTTCTCTTTCTCTGCATATTCTCTCTCTTGCATCAAGCTCTTCTATTTTTTCTTTATAGTATTCTTTATCTCTTTTTGCTTCTTCATATTTTACCTCATATCTTTCTATGTTTTCTCTTGCTTTTTCTTCTACTTCTCTTGATATTTTTTCACGTTTTTTTATCTCTTCTCTTTCATCATCTAAATCCCTATCTTTTTTCTCTACTCTTTGTTCTTCTTTATCAATATATTCTTTTTTTATGTTTAAATTAATTTCTTCTTTTCTAATATTATTAGCTCTTTCATTTAAACTTTCTTCCCTTGCATTTAAATTATTAGATTTTATTTCAAGCTCCCTTTCTTTTTCCTGAAGTTTAATAAATAAATCATTATATTCTTCTATTTTTTTATTTAACTGCTTACCCAAATCTTTATTTTCATCAATTAGAGATATGTTCTTATCAATATAATCGCTATTACTTTGCATAAGTTGTTGCGTTTTATGCTGAATGTTTGTTGTTTTTTCTAATCTATTGGATATGACTTTGTCAGTTTTTGATTTTCTTTTATTATTTTTCTTTCGTTTTCTTTTATTATTTTTGTTTATAAATATTCTTTTTATTCTTCTATAAAATTTATTAATCATTATATATCCTTTTTATATATAAAAGTATATTAAAGTTTTATATTGGTATAATTATAATTTTTGCTTACAGCGAATTTCGGGAGCGTGAGCATATAGATAAATGATATACATATACTTATAAGATTAAAAAACGAATAAGGCATATATTCTAAAGTGTGTACTCCAAGTATAGAAGTCATATAAACACCTGTGATTGTCCATGGAAGTAAAACCTCTGTAAGTGTTCCCCCTTCTTCCATAGTTCTTGAGAGGACTCCTCTGTTGATATTATATTTATCATATACTGTTTGAAGCACATTTCCTAAAGTTAAGAAAGTAAATTGTAAGCTGCTTAATGCTGAGTTTATAGTGAATGTTGTAAGCCATGTGATAAATATTAAACTTCTTCTTCCTTTAGTTATTTTTATTAATAATGTTATCAATGTTTCAAAAGTACCCAAAAGTTCAAGCATAGCTCCGTAGGTAAGTGCTAGTATCAAAAACAATACACTTGGCATCATACTCATCATACCGCCTCTGTTTAATAATGAATGCAAATTTAATGGTATATCAACTTCATTAATTGTAGGAGACATTGATATATTAAAACCAGTTACAAATGATTTCATAGAATTTATAATACCAAAGTTTTGAAATATGTTTCCTAATATTATAGCAATCAAACTTCCTATAAACATTGTTATTACAGGATTAACACCTTTTACACTTGCTATAAGTACAAATATTGGCGGAATTAGTAATAATATATTGAAGTTAAATATATTATCTAATGAAGTTAATATCTCACTTGCTTCTTTTAAGTTTAGAATATCAGAATTCATTGGAGCGGAATTAAAACCCAATACTGTAAAAACTATAGCAGCAAGTATTGCAGATGGAATAGTGTTTACAAGCATAGTTTTTATGTGATTTTGTAATGTAGTGCCTGCACCGATAGCAGCCAAAACAGTGGTGTCTGATATTGGAGAGTTTTTATCGCCAAGATATGCACCGCTTATAACAGCACCGGCTATAAGAGGAAGAGGCGTATTTGTAGCCTGAGCAATACCAATGAATGCAACTCCAGCAGTGGAAGCAGAACCCCAAGAAGTACCAGTAAATATAGAAAGAAATGATGTTACAATAAAAGCTGTTACAGGTATAAATGAAGGGTGAATAAGTTTTATGCCGTAATATATTAACATAGGTACAGTGCCTGAGTACATCCAAGAACCTACTACTATGCCTATTAATATAAATATCAAAACACCAATCCAAGTATCAACAATTTTTTTAATGAAAGCATTTTCCATGTCTTTCCATTTATATCCTGCAAAATATGCTATTATGCATGCTATTAATGTTCCTATTGTAAGTAAAAACTCTATTGGAACTCCATATTTTACAGTAAATATTAAAACTGTGATGAGGATAAAAATAAGAGGAAATAGTTTCCAGAATGTTAGTATATTTTTAATTTTACTATTCATTTTAGATTAAGCCTTTTATATATAGTATAATTAAGTAGTTTTTTAGTCAATTAAAAAATAATAACTTTATAAGACTTATTTGATTATGTAAAAAATTAATTATCATAATGTCCATAAAATGAAATTATTATAATGGAATTATTATCATCATCTATTTTATACACCATTCTATGATATTTATTAATTCTTCTTGAATATAATTCTTCATTTTTATATTTTAGTCTTTCTGGTTTTCCTATTCCTTTTCTAGGATTTTCTATTGTATTCTCTATTAAATTATTTATTTTTTTTATTATGCTTTTATCGTTTTTATAAAAAAATTCAAGATGATTTTCAGCTTCTTTAGTCAAATTAATATTATAAGACATTATTTTTCCATAGCTTTAAGTTTATTTATACTATAATGTTTTATTTCACCTTTTTTTAATTGATTTAGAGATTTTTCAAAGTAATTTTGTGATATTGTTAAATCTATTGAAAATTTATTTGCTAAAATATATGTAAGTTCTGCAATTCCAACTATAGAAAATAATACAGTAGAAGCATATTTTTCTTTAGAATTTTTTTTTCTTGGTATTCTTATAGCTTTTATTTCATCATCAAAAAAATTATTTTCTTCTGCTACTTTGGTAATCGTATGGCTGCTAATTTTTACAAAAAAATTATTGTATATAACATCACTAACCATATATGGAGTATATTTGCAAATATATAATTTTACATAAGTTTCTTGTTTTTTAGATAATAATTTTTTTAATTTATAATTTTCTTCACTAAGTTTACCTATTAGCTCATTTAGTTCTTCTATTCTGCTTATATATAATTTATTATCTAATATTTGAATTTTATCTTCATTATTAGTTAAATACATGATATCCTCCAATACTTAAAGTATAATATCAAAAAAACATAAAAGCAAGTTTAATAAATTTTTTATTTTTTGATAATTATGATGTTTAAATCTTTATAAAATATTATTGCTTGAAAAAATAAGGCTTTGATTATAATATATATTTATTAAAAAAATACTTTTAGGTTTATGAGTTTTATGAAGAAATTATATAAATTATTTTTAGCAATCTTTTTAATGTTATTTTTTATATCATGTGCAACCACTTCAAAGAGTACTCAAAGCGGAGTGCTTATAGGTGAGGATACTGGTGAGATAGGTGTTATTAATAATTGGAAGAATCCAGATTTTAAAGGCGGAAAAACTACAAAAATAGTAGCTGAGGGTTTTGCTTCTTCTGATAACAGAGGCGAGGCTAATGCTATAGACAGGGCTTTAGAAAGTGCTAAAAGAAATGCTGTTGAACAAGCTGTGGGCTCTATAGTTAATGGCAGTACTTTGGTTGAAAACAGCAGACTTATAAGCTCTAAAATATATGAAAACACTACTGGATATATTTCTTCTTATAAAGTGCTTTCTATTACAAAAAGCTCATCTGTATGGTATGCAAAAATTGAGGCGGTTGTTGGAGTAGATATGCTTCAGGACAATTTGCAGGCTATGGGTATATTGTTAGATAGAAAAAATATGCCTTTAATAGTTGTGCTTGTTACTGATGATAATGGTGAATTAAGCGATGCATTTAATGTAGAACTTGAAAAAAATATGAGCGACAAGGGTTTTAAATTTGTAAGTGCAAGTTCTTTAAGAAATGTTGTAAGAAGTGAAAATATTAGCTATTCTGACAATTCATCTTCTACTGTAAAAAAAATAGCAGAGGCTACAGGTGCTCAGATTGCTATACTTGGCAAGGCTGATGCTGCATATTTTACCACTATACAAGGAACTGCTTTAAAAAGTTTTAGAAGCGATGTTGCTATTACTGCTGTGAATGTATCTGATTACAGCACTATAGCCCGTGCTACTCATCAGGCTGGAGGGGTAGGCGGAAGCGAAAAAGATGCTCATTCTATTGCTTTGGTAAAATCGGCTGATTCTATTTCTGAAGATTTTATTAATCAAATAGTAACTAAATGGCAGAGTGAAGTTCAAAATGGTACTGAATACACTATATATGTAAGTGGACTTGATTTTAATGATTCTATAGGTTTTGAAGAGGCTCTTAAGAAAAATATAGAAAATCTTAAAAGCGTTTATAACAGAGGAATAAGCGGAGATTCATCAAGATATGTTGTGCAGTATGTTGGAAGCAGCAGAGATTTAGCCGTTGATATTAATGCTAAGGCAAAGAATATGGGCTATCAAATAATTATAAATAGTTTCGATGACAAGACTATTAATTTAAAAGCCAACAAGAGATAAATCATTATATAGAAATAATAATAAATAATTGGTGTTGTTTGATGAAAGAGAAATTAGTTGTTCATACATGCTGTGCTGTTTGTATGTGTTATCCTAAAACTTTGCTTGAAGATTATGGCAGTGTTTTTTATTTTTATAATCCTAATATTTATCCTATAGAAGAGTATAACAGACGAAGAGATGAGTTTATAAAGTTTACTCAAGATAATAACATAGATATATATATAGAAGAAAATGAAGCGTATATAAAAGATTGGTATAATGATATAAAGGGTTTTGAGAATGAGCCTGAAAAGGGTGCAAGGTGCAATATTTGTTTTAAGCATAGAATAGCTAAGGCTTTTGAATATGCTAATAGTATTAATGCAAAATATGTTACTACTGTTATGAGTGTGAGCCCGCATAAAAACAGCAAGGCTATAGAGATGATAGGTAGTAGCATTGCTTCTAAATATGATAATATAGAATATTTGCATATAGATTTTAAGAAAAAAGACGGATTTAAAAAGACTAATATAATAGCTAATGAGGCAGGACTTTATAGACAGCACTACTGCGGATGTGAGTTTAGCATAAGAAAGTAAAACTATAGTTTTATTAACAGTATTCTCTTTATAAACTATTTGAGAAAATTATTTATAAAAGTATTTTAATTTTGCTGGATTTGCCACCTGCGAAGCGTGCCCATAGGGTACACGCCCCCAGTTCTTTTACCGAGTAGGTACCTTTCGGTATTGGTATAAAAAAATCTTATATCCTTCGGATACGCTTCGCGAAGAACTGCATTTCTATGAAATAATATTTAAATATATTCAAAAAATTACTATGTATTTATATATAAAACTTAAATACTCGTACTTTTTGCAACTTTTTGCTACGGGAAAAAGTTGAAAAAACTTCTATAAAAAATATAGTTGTTTAGATATGGTATTGATATAAAATAATCAAAAAAACCATAATATTTACTATAGTTTCACCAATATATTGTTTTTATTCTCTTCTGATATCTCTGAATGTGATATATTATAAATTATTCTCTTTTTTATTTTGTCTATATATATTATATCATCAAGTTTATAGTAGGATATGATGTTTAATATTTCATTTGTGATATCAACTATATATTCATTAGACCTCTTTGAGCATAGTCTTGTATATATTGTTAGTATATGATTTGAAAAATATTTTATTAGTTTTTTGTCGTTTATTAATATGGCGTTTTTTAAGTGTGATAAATATATTTTTAAAGCTTCTATATTATTTTCTTTTATATGCTTATTTAAAAACTCTGAAAACAATTTTATATATTCTAATGATTTATTTTTTAATGTTTGGCATATTTCTTCTTGATTTATTATATGTGTTGTATATTCTAATTTTAATATGATATTTCCTTCTTTTTTGTTTTCAAATACCAAATTATCTTTTATGGTATCTACAGGATTATTTAATTTTAATCTTATATTTTCAATGTACTTTATATTATTATTTTTGCTGCTTGTATTATTTTTTTTAGTGTCAACTATAAATAAATATTCTACATTTTTGGTCTTATTTATTACAGAGCGTTTTGCTCCTCTATATTTTGTATACTCTGAAGTTACTATTTTTAATTTGCCTTTGCTTTCTAATATTGAAATTAAATCATCATAATCTATTATACCGTCTGTAGAATAACTCAATACTATATGACTTGCATTTATATTATCTATTAGATTTTTAAATGCATCTTTTGCTGTTTTTTTGTAGCAGTAATCGGATTTTGTTTTAACCCAATCTTTTCTTATACCGCCTTTATCTGTTTTTTTGCCGTTTATATATATTTCTCTATTTATTGCAGGTTTATCCCATAATGCTATTGTGTTTAATAAATGATAGTTGCTTCCATATTGATGCTGATTATATGGAGGGTCTAAATATACCAAATCAAAATGCTTGTCTTTATTTTTTAATACATATTCATTTGCATCAAGCATACTTACTTCGCCTTTTATTCCATCGTATAGAGAAAGCTCTTTTAATGATATTGGTGAAAGTATTCTTTTTAGAGCGTCTTTGTTTCTTCCTCCAAAACCAGAGTGAAAAGCTTTAAATACTCCTGATGTGTTTGTATGCGTTGCTCCTTCATATATTATAGAAGCTAAGAGATAATAATATTCTTTTTTATTTATTGCTTTATTTTTGTAAAGTTCTTCTATGTTGTGTCTTATGATATCTATTCTTGTGGCGTTATATTGAGTATAGAATAATCTTTCATTTTTTAAATCTGGGTTATTGTCATCTAACGGTGCATAATATTTTGAAATGTATCTGTCTTTATAGTTAATAGTTTTGATGTTGTTTATTATGTTAATAGTGTTTTCAATGCCACCTGTATGCTTAAACATATTATTTACATCTTTTTCATTTATGCATATATGTGCGTAGTTTAATATATATGAATAATACTCCCAATCATTTGAATATACTTTTAAATTAAGAGTTTTTAAAAGTCTTGATACACTCCCGCTTCCAGCAAACAAATCTAATGCCGTTTTTATATTTTTATCTTCTTCTAAAATATTTAGAAATGCATTTTCTATAAATGGCAGAAGTCTTCTTTTATTACCGATATAGGCTATCAGGTTATTTTTGAGGTAGTTATCTTTAGTTATCATAATTATATTAACATAATTATATTAACATAATATATATAAATAATCAATAACTATTTTTTTGTTTTGCTGATAAATATTAGATGATGCTTTGTTTTAAGAGCTTTTTATTTTTAAATAATATGTTTACTTATTTAAATACTAATTTAATTTTTTGGCAAGTACAATTTTAAAAAAAAGGAGCTTAACAAAAATTAAGCCCCTTTATAATTATTATAGTTTATTTATTTTTTAACATCAATGAGTTTGTCTAAAGCATTTACATTAGCAGATGATGTTGGCTCTATATTCTCATAATCATCAGAGTTAGTGATAATTATAGGAGTAACTGTAGAGTAACCTATAGTTTTTATTCCCTCAATGTTAAACTCTAATAATAAATCACCTTTCTTAATTTTTTGACCATCTTCAATATATGAAGTAAAATGCTCACCATTGAGTTTAACAGTGTCCATACCTATATGAATTAACAACTCAACACCTTTATCAGAAGTAAGCCCAATAGCATGTTTTGTAGGGAAA
This sequence comes from uncultured Brachyspira sp., assembly GCF_934747485.1. Lineage (GTDB taxonomy): Bacteria > Spirochaetota > Brachyspiria > Brachyspirales > Brachyspiraceae > Brachyspira. Next base: position 9,818 of record NZ_CAKVGN010000035.1, read on the forward strand.
GCAGTTTCTATTATTCCATCAAAAGGAGCATATACTTTACCTTCTTGAGGATCAATAGCAATACCTTTACCCATAGCACCAGAAGAAAATGCCTCATCTTTAACATCTTCAAGCTTAACAATGCTTCCTTTAATAGGAGCATAAACAGTGTCTACAAGCTCATTACTGTTAGAAGCCTCTTTCTTTTGAGGTTCATTTTTATTAGTAGAAGAAGTATTTTCATTAGAAGATGCAGCAGCGTTATTTTCATTGTCGCTTATAGGGTCATTTAAATACTCTTCAAGTCTTGATTTTATTACAGTAACTTTTGGTCCGTATATAACCTGTATACCATTACCTTTTTTGATTATACCAGCAGCACCGCTTGCTTTTAATGTAGCATCAACAACTTTTGAAGGGTCAAATACTGTTACACGAAGTCTTGTAGCACAGCAATCAACGTCGCTAATGTTTTTCTTACCGCCAAGTCCTGCAGTTATTAAAGGCGCCTCTTCATATTGGAATAAAGGATTTGTATCAACCTTCTCTCCGCTTGCAGCAGCTTTAGCAGCAACAACATCTGCTCTTCTATAAAGTTTAGGCTCTTCACTGTCTGGTTCTCTTCCCGGTGTTTTCCAATCAAATTTCTTAATCAAAGCAGAGAATAAGAAATAATATATAAAGAAATAAACAGCACCAACTACTACAATCCAAACCCAATTAGTTTTAGCATTTCCTTGTATTACACCAAATAAAAGTAAGTCTATTAATCCGCCTGAGAATGTCATACCAACTGTAACATGAAGTATATGCATAAGCATAAAAGATATACCAGCAAGTACGCAGTGTATAGCATAGAATATTGGAGCTACAAAAAGGAATGTAAACTCTATAGGCTCAGTAATACCTGTAATCATAGCTGTTAGAGCTGCAGAGAAAAGCAAAGCTCCTACAACTTGTTTCTTTTCTACCCTTGAAGTTTTATACATTGCCAAAGCAGCACCAGGTAAACCAAATATCATGAATGGGAATTTACCAGTCATAAAGCGGGTAGCTTCAACACTGAATGCAGTTGTAGTAGGAGAGCCTAATTGAGCAAAGAATATGTTTTGTGCACCTTCTACTAAATTGCCGTCTATAACCATAGTTCCGCCGAGTGAAGTTTGCCATAAAGGCGTATAGAATACGTGGTGAAGACCAAAAGGTATTAATGCTCTTTCTATGATACCATAGAATAAAGTACCTATATAACCAGAACCAGCTATTAAATCTCCGAGTTTATTCATTACAACCTGTATAGGAGGCCATACAAAATACATTAATATGCCTACTACCAAAAAAGTAAGAGCAGATATTATAGGCACAAATCTTGTACCGCCGAAGAATGATAATACTTGAGGAAGCTCTATAGTATAGAATTTGTTATGCAAAGCAGCTACACCAAGTCCTACTATTATACCGCCGAACACACCCATCTGAAGTGATAATATACCAACAACGTTAGTAGTAGAACCAGCCAATAATTTGTCAGCTCCGCCCATAACTGTTATCATCTTACCAATAGAAGCATGCATTACAAAAAATGCTATAGCTCCAGATAAAGCAGCAACCTCTTTTTCTTTCTTTGCCATACCAATAGCTACACTCATAGCAAATATGATAGGCAAGTTTCCAAATATAATATTACCAGCCTCACTTAATACTGATAATATATCATAAGCAATAGTACCCGGACCTAAAATCCCCATAAGATTATAGGTTTCAAGCATAGTTGTGTTTGTAAGAGAGCTGCCTATACCCAAAAAGAGCCCTGCTACAGGAAGCACAGCTATAGGAAGCATAAAAGACCTTCCTACCCTTTGCAATACTCCAAAAAGTTTATCCTTCATATATAAAAACTCCAAATTTTTTGATATAATATAATATTATCAATATTTTTTTATATGTCAAATGCTATTTTATTTTAACGATACTATTATCACAAAAAAGTATAAATATGAGCAAAATATATAAAAAAACTATAATGATAATTATTCAAAATAAATGCTTGATTTTTTCGCTTTTACTATTATAATTAAATACTAAAAAATAATTAAATTAATAATAAGAGGATATTATGTCTGAAAATACTACCCCTACTAATAAACTTCAAAAAAACGCGGAATTAATATTTACTTATGTGTATAATAATAGAATAATTTTTATATCTGGTTTTGTATTGATAGTAGCAATCATAGCCGGTATTTTAATTTATAATATGAATATAGAAAATGCAGATAAAGAAACAGCAGCAAATTTTGAAGAGGCTTTGGCATTGTATGGAATGTATCAAACAGCAAATATTCCTCAGGATCAATTAAATAACCCTGCTTTAATAGTAGATATTACTACAAGAGTTCAAAAAACTTATAATGATGCTAAAGGAAAAACTCTAAAACTTAGAGCAGCTTTTACTTTGGGCGGACTTTATTTTGATGTTGCTAACTATAATGAAGCTAAAAAATATTATCAGGAAGTAGCAAACTCTAGAGGTTTTTATTTGCAAGCAGCAGCTTCATACAATTTAGCTAATGTATTAATAGAACAAACTAATTATGCAGAGGCTGCTACTTTTTTAGAAAACTTTACTAAAGCATATCCTAAAAATTATTTAACTCCTCAAGCAACTTTAACTTTATCTGATGTATATAGAAAACAAAATGATAAAACTAAAGCCATTAATGTATTAAAGACTTGGGCAAATAATAATACTAATAATACAGAATATCTTAACATATTTAATGAAACTATGACTCTTATAGAAAATAATATATATTAATTTTTTATTAATTTTAAGGAAAAAACATTGAATAATAATGCTCCTATCATAGTTCAGGGCGATGGTACTATTTTACTAGATGTAAGTACAGAGCATTTTGAAGAAATAAGAAATTTTTTGCTTGTATTTGCAGAGCTTGTAAAGAGTCCTGAATATATTCATACATATAGAATTACATTAGTATCATTATGGAATGCTGCTAGTCTAAATTATAGTGCTGAGTCTATAATAGATTTTTTAAAGAAATATTCTTCTTATGATATACCAAAAAACATTGTAAAACAAATAGAAAGCAGTATATTAAAATATGGCAGAATAAAGATTATTAAAGAAGATGATGATAAATATTACCTTATAAGCGATGATGAAAGCATTATAGAAGAAGTGCTTCATTATAAAGCAATGGTAAAATATATTAAAAGAGAAGTTAATGACAATAAAATAGAAATAGACCCAATTTACAGGGGGCATATAAAATTAGCTCTCATAAATATAGGCTATCCTGTAGAAGATTTAGCAGGTTATAAAACAGGGGAAGAGTATCATTTTAATTTAAGAAACAAGCTTTTATCTAATGGAGAGGCTTTTTCTCTGCGTGAGTATCAATTAAATGCGATAGAAGCTTTTTATGCAAATGGAAGACCTGAGGGTGGGGCTGGTGTTATAGCCTTGCCTTGCGGTACAGGGAAGACTGTTGTAGGTATAGCTGCTATGAATAAGATGCAGACAAAAACTCTTATAATAGTTACAGGAGTTACAGCTTGCAGGCAGTGGAGAGATGAGATATTAGATAAAACTGATATACCAAAAGAAGATATTGGCGAATATAATGGCTTAAATAAAGAAATAAAACCTATAACAATAGCCACTTACAAAATACTTACATATAGAAAAGACAAAGAATCTCCTTTTGTGCATTTTGAATTATTTTTTAAGCATAATTGGGGGCTTATAATATATGATGAGGTTCATTTGCTTCCTGCTCCTATAATAAAGCTTACTAGTGAAATTCAGAGTATGAGAAGGCTTGGACTTACTGCTACTTTGGTGCGTGAAGATGGGCTTGAAAAAGATGTATTTTGTCTTATTGGTCCTAAGAAGTTTGATATGCCTTGGAGGGAGCTTGAAGAGAAAAAATTTATTGCTGAGGCTTATTGTTATGATTTGAGAATACCTTTAGATAATACTCAGAGAGCTGATTATGTTGTTTCAAGCGATAAGGTGAAGTTTAGAATTGCAAGCGAAAATATACTTAAATATGAAATAGTAAAGAAGATTATTAAAAAACTTGAAGGAAAAAACATACTTATTATAGGTCAGTATTTAGACCAGCTTAATGAGATGAAAAAACAAACAGGATATACTATTATTACAGGTAAAACTCCTCAGGCAGAAAGAGATGAGATTTATAAGAAGTTTAAGTCAGGTGAGATAAAAATACTTATAGTAAGCAAGGTTGCTAATTTGGCAGTTGATTTGCCTGATGCTAATGTATTAATACAAATTTCTGGTACTTTCGGCTCAAGGCAGGAAGAAGCTCAAAGGTTAGGCCGTGTCCTTCGTCCGAAAAAAGGTGAAAATAAAAGCTATTTCTTTTCGGTTATTACAAGCGATACAAAAGAAGAAGATTTCTCTCATAAGAGGCAATTATTCCTTACAGAGCAGGGATATCATTATGAGCTTTTAGATATGGCTTCTTTTGAAGAACTTACTTTCTCAAAATAAATTTTTTATATAAAAGTTTTTATTAAAAATTTAAAATAAAAAACACTCTATAGAGAACCTATAGAGTGAAAGTAATGGGTTTGTATATATATCTTAAGAGTGCAACAAATGACTTTTGTGCTATCTATATAAACATATTATAATAAAAATAGTAAAACATTATAAAAAAATAGTGTAAAAATAATATTAAAATATTGTAAAAATTAGTAAAAAATGGGGCTTGTGAAATAATCACAAGCCCTTCATAATAGTGTTAGGAGTCTGATAATAATGAATAATTACTTATCTTTTAGTTATACTTATATAACCTAATAAGTAAGTTTAAGTAAAAAATGATTTATTGTATTGTTTATTGATTTGTGTTTTTATATACATTTTCTTTTTTTGAAATATTAAATTTTGATAATATATAAATTATACCTATTAGAAATCTCAAAAAATACATAGATATTGTATAAATAGGGTGAAGCAATAATTTTTTCCATTTGCCTTTTTCTATGTAAACGCCTACATAACGATAAAATAGTCCAAACTGTTTTTTAGTTGTTTCATCATATCCCCATTTATCAAAGTAATTATTAAAGTTTGAGGCGTAGTAGCTTTTTTTCACTATATATTGTTTGAGAGTATGATTTTCATGATGATATAGAGGAGATTTTATTATATCAACATTTCCTATTTGTTTTATGCGTCTGTCAATATCCCAATCTTCGGTGCCGTTTAAGTTTGAATCGAAACCTCCTATTTTTATAAATGCCTCTCTTCTAAAAAAACGAACAGCATCTATTACAGTGGCGTCATAAAAAGAGCGTTCAAAACTTCTCACTCTATTAAAAAAGCTGCTGCCGTATATTTTTTCTGGTATATATAAAGCCTGAATATTTTTGTTGCCATTAAAAACTTCTAAACATTCTGTGATAACATTTTCTGACAAAGTCATATCAACATCTAAAAAGCCTATTATTTCACCGCTTGACATTTGAGCTCCATAGTTTCTTTGAGCAGAGCGTTCAGGACCTTTAATAAAAGTTTTTGCTCCTAATTCTTTTGCTATTTCTACGGTTTTGTCGGTTGAATTATTGTCTACCAATATTATTTCTGTATCTTTATAATTAGAGTTTTTTACAGCATTTATGCAATCTGCAATAAAGTTTTCAGAGTTTCTTGTTGTGATGATTATGCTTACCATTTGTATTTCCAGAAAATATTTTTAAATTTTTAAAAAAATTATGTATATAAATAACTATATTTTATAAAAAATAAATTTGTATTTAGAGTTTTGACTATTAGTGTATGCAAAGCTATATTCAAATCTAATAATTTATCCTTCATATAAAGTATAATTATTTTGATATTATTTTTAACTTGCACTTTTTGGTTCTTTTTGCGGCGGGAAAAAGAACAACAAAAAAATCACAAACTTAAAATTTTTATTATACAAAAAAATAACAAGAGTTATTAACAAAAGCTCTTGTTATTTAATTTCAAAAAATAAAATTAATTGTTCTTAGCTCTCCAAGTTTCTTTTTCAAACTCACCTTTTATAGGTATTAAAGATTCATCTAAATCTATTTCAAGTGTAGAGTTAAAAATATTATAAGCTATCATCCAAGCTACAAAGCCTACTATAACAACTATTTCTTGGTCGTTGAAATATTTTTTTAATTTAGCCATAAACTCATCAGTAACACCATTAGGGTCTTTTACCATTTGCTTGCCTAATTCTGATAATAACTCTTCTTTTTCAGTAAGTTTAAGATTTTTAGGGTCATCACCTATAGCTTTCAAATCTCTTATAAAAAATAATGAACATAATATACAACCGTTAGTAGTAGAAACACTATGTGATAATATCATAGCAGCTCTCTCTCCTACAACTTCAACAAGTCTGTCATAAGAAGTATACCAACCCATCATAGTTTCATAAGTAACATAATCATTAAGAAGTGCTTTTTTCATGTTTGTTACACTTCCGCTTTTTTTGATATGGTAATCAAAAGCCTCTTTTACTTTGCCTTGTGCTTCTTCATATTCTACAAATTTTACTCTTGCCATAATTTTACTCCTAATATAAAAGCTTTATAAAAAATTATTATATTATAAGAAAATAATTTTATATAATTTTTTAATGCTGCAATGATAAACAACATTTATAACTAAGTCAAGCAGTTTTATTATTGTTTAAAAGTGTTTGTATAAAATAAAAAACTATTATATAATTTTTTATTATTATGTAAAATATAGGTTATTATTATTTATAAAATTCAAATTATTAGATATGGGCATTATGAGAAAAATAGCATTTATAATTTTTATATTATCATTTAATTTATTATTCGCACAAGAAGAAGAAAAGCTTCCTCCTATGCCTCCGGATAATCCAGAAGTAATACCTATGAGTGAAATAAAAGAAGGTATGGAAGGAGTAGGCTACACTGTAATACATGGTACAAATGTGGAGCCATTTAAAGTAAAAGTAATATCTGTATTAAGAAAGATGTGGAACGGAAGCGACGCTATACTTATACAATTAGAAGGGCTTAATTTAGAGCATTCCGGCACTGTTGCAGGAATGAGCGGCTCTCCTATATATTTTGACGGTAAAATAGCGGGTGCTTTGGCTTTTGGCTGGAATTATTCTAAAGACCCTATTGCAGGTGTTACTCCTATAGAAGAGATGTATAAATTATATAATGACACTAATGTGAGACCTACAGGATTAAAGGCTGGAAATGCTTTACAGACTCCTTTAATGTTTTCTGGATTTAATGCCAATTCTTTTAATGAATATTCTTCAAAGTTTAAAGAGATGGGCTTTTACCCTATGCAGGCTGGAGGAACTGTATCAGACACTAATCAAAGCAGTAAGTTTTTGTTTGGGGATTCTGTTGCTATAGTTTTGGTTGATGGGGATTTATCTATAGCGGGGGTTGGTACTGTTTCGCATACTGATGATGAGAAGTTTTTGCTTTTTGGGCACTCTATGTGGGGTAAGGGGCATTTGAGAGCTCCTGTTTCAAGGGCTTATATTAATCATATAGTGGCTTCTGTTGCTTCTTCTTTTAAGATTGGTGCTGCTTATTCTAATTATTTGGGTTATACTGTTTATGACGGTACTTTTGGGGTGTCTGGCGTATATGGCGAAGTGCCTGAAGATACTATGATACCTGTTAGTCTTAAAGTTGAAGACCAGAACTTCTTAAACAGAGATTTTAATTTAAGAGTATTAAATGACCCTACATATTTCTCAGACCTTCTTTCTATGGCTATATATGAGGCTATTAGTTCTACTGCCGGAAGCGAAGAGGAAGGGGTATTTAGCATAAGCTATGAGATTGAAACTGATTATTTTGATGAGCCTTATAAAATAGAAGAGAGAATACTTTCTTATTCTTCAAAAGATGCTTTTAGAGAGGCTATTAATCAGCTTGTAGCTCCTATAGATTTCTTTATATACAATAACTTTAATAGGGTAGCTATAAAATCTATCAAATTATCTGTAAAAAGAAGCAATTTGGAATATGGTTTTATTAATGATATTACATTATTAGAGCCTAGAGCAGTTGCAGGAGAGACTATACATTTAAGAGTGGGTGTTACTCCTTACGGAAAAGAAAAAACTTATGTAGATATACCTATAAAATTGCCTGTTAATTTAAGTACAGATGTTTATTCTATATATGCTGCTAATGAATATATATATGCTTATGCACAAAAATTGTTTATGCCAAATAAATATAAGATTAGAAGTTTAGACGATGTAATGAAATATTATAACAAGTCTTATGATGATAAGGCATTAAAGGTTTGGCTATATTCATCATCGAGGGGAGTTCAGATAGGGGAATATTCTTATCCAACGCTTCCTATGTCTAAATATGGTGTAATGGCAAAAGATGCTACATCAGACAAGGCGGCTGTTATTACGGATATAAATGGAAATTATGATATGCCGTATTCCATACTTGGTTTAATGAAAATAGATATAATAATTGAAGGGGCTAAAAAATATGAAAATCGCTAAGATAATTTTTATACTGCAAACTATACTAATATTATCATCTTCCAATGTTTTTGCTGTTGTAACAAGAAGTTATGCAAGCACAAAAAAAGGTTTTTATGATAATGGACTTTACAATGGAATAATGCTTACAGAGCAAGGTTCTTTGAGTTTAGCTCCTCTAATAGAGAAAGAAAGCTCTATAGACGGCAAATATATATGGAAAATCTATCCTGCTAAAGACGGCAGTATGTATGCTGCTATAAGCGGAAATGGTGCTGAGTTATATAAAAAAAATGCTAATGAAACTAATTTTAGTCTTTTTGTAAAATCTGATAATGACAATGCTTTCACTGCTGTAATTAGTGATGATGCGGGCAATGTTTATGCGGCAGTTGGACCTTATGCTAAAATTATGAAATATGATGGTAGCGGTAAAGAGATTTGGTCTAAAGATGTTGATGATACTTATATATGGGATATGAAGTTTGATGCTAACGGCAATTTATATTTAGCAGCAGGCGGAAACAATGCAAGAGTGTTAAAAGTATCTGTTAATGATGGAAAGATTACTGAAATATTAAAAACAGAAGAACAGCATGCTATGTCATTATATTATGATAAAAAGCAAAATAAATTATATGTAGGAACTGCCGGAAGGGGACTCGTATTATATATTGATTTATCTACAAATGTTGAAAACCCTTCATATAATGTGCTTTATGATACAGCACAAAACGAAGTATATGCCATCACTATGGATAATATAGGCAATTTATATTTTGGCACAGCTACAAGAGAGCCTTCATATTTAATACTTCCTTCTATAATAGACAGCGGCAAAACAGTAGAAGACAGCGATAAAGAGTTTAGAAACTCTCTATATAAAGCAGATACAAACGGCACAGTTCAGAGACTTTTCTTCTTAAATCAAACATTAGTATTTGCTTTAAGCAGCGACAACAACAATAACATATATTTTGTTACAGGCGATTCTGCTGATGTTTATAGAATAAATGGAAATGACGGTTTATTATCATATATAGGCGGCTTAAGAAACAAGATATTATCCACTTTTGCTGCTGCAGATAATGGACTTTATTTTGCAATATCAAAAACTGGTGAAATATATAAAATGGAAAATGAATATCCAACAGAGGGCACTTTTACAAGCGATACTTTAGATTTGAGAGTGCTTAGCAAATTTGGAAGTTTAAATGCTGTAACTACTACGCCAGAGGGTTCAAGCGTTACTATAGAGATGAGAAGCGGAAATGTTGCGAGAGTTGATGAGACATGGAGCGAGTTTAAGCCTATAAACAATAACGGCAAAATAGAAGCTCCTGACGGAAGATTTTTACAATATAAAGTTACAATGAAAACTGCAAATCCAGAGATAAGCCCTATATTAAGCTCTATGGATTTTACTTATGTAGAAAATAATTTAGCTCCTGATGTTATTAATGGAGGCTTGGCTACATATTACAGACAGCAAAATGATTCTGCTGAAAATAAAACTCCTCAGTTAGAAGAACAAGAGGCTATGGTATATTGGAAGGGAACCGACCCTAACGGAGATAAATTAACATATACTTTAGAATATAGATTAAAGGGTGAGAAAAATTATAAACTTATTGCTGATAATATAGAAAATCAGTATTATAAGTTTAAGTCTTATTTGCTTCCTTCTGGTATTTATGACTTTAGAATAACTGCGAGTGATAAATATGATAATCCTGTTGGAGATATTAAAACAAAATCTCTTGAGGTATTTAATATAAAATATGATAATGAAGCCCCTGAATTGCTTGATTTTAATTCTGCTTCTGAAGGAAATAGTAAAAAAATTACATTTAAATTATCTGACAAGCTATCATTTTTAAAGACTGTAAGATATTCTACTATTAACAATGAGTGGTTATATATAGTTCCAGATGATGGAGTGTTGGATTCTATGAATGAGAGCTTTACTATTACTATAGAAGATGAAAATATATCATCTATTACTATAGAGGCTATGGACGTTGAGGGTAATATTAAGTATTATTCTTTTATAATATAATAGGAGTGTGTGTTAATGGCAGTTAATTGTGTATGGTGCGGTAAGAAAATAGATGATGTTGCAGGTCAAGCTACAATGGACACTTGTGATGAGTGTGAGGAGTTTTTTGAAGAGCATATTGATGATATAGCAAAGTCATTAAATGAGCTTCTTAAAAAAAATGAATCTTCTTCTTCTAAACCTGACGAAAAAAAAGCTTGGATTAGCTATTCACTCATCACTGCTATACATATGCTAAGCTCTAAGCCTTGTATTGAGTTTAAGGATTCTAAATATAAAGATATTTTATCAGAATAATTTATGAAAAGAAAATTATTATTGTTTATTTTTATATTATCTATTTTTTTTATTTTGTCTATGTCTAAAAATAAGCAGACACTCTACTGCGAGAGATGCGGTTTAACTTTTAGAAATTTAAATGAATTATTATCGCAAAGATGTGAAAAAGCTTTGGAAGGTCCTTATTTAAATAGGCATAAGCTTTATGAAGGCACAGAAAAAGAGATGTACACTTGTAAATATTGCGGCTATCAGTATAAAACTATAAGACTTTTAACTTCATTAAAATGCACCAAACACCCAGACGGAGAATATAAGGGCGATCATGCTCCGGAATTATAAATAAGTTTTTACTTGATAATAGAAAAAAAATAAAGTATAATCATAGAAATTTAAATAAAAAAGAGGAAAATTGTTTTATGAAACAAACTGTGCTTCTTAAGATATCAGGTGAAGCTTTGCTTGGCGAAAAGGATTATGGCATAGATAATAATGTTGTAGACAGAATAGCTATGGAGATGAAAGAGGCTGGAAACAATACTCAAATAGCTGTTGTTGTGGGAGGAGGCAACATATTTAGAGGAATGCAGCTTTCTAACAAAACAGGTATGGTGAGAGCTACAGCGGATTCTATGGGTATGCTTGCTACTATAATGAATGCCATTGCTTTGAAAGACAGATTTATGGCTGCTGGTACTCCTACACAAATACTTTCTGCTTTCAATATTGAAGGAATGATAGAGGGTTTTGAAAGAGATAAGGCTATTCGTATATTGGAGAGGGGTAATGTGCTTATAATAGCTGGAGGCACATCCAATCCTTACTTTACTACAGACAGTACTTCTATATTAAGGGCTTTAGAGATTGGTGCTTCTATTGTGTTAAAAGGCACTAATGTTGATGGCGTTTATAATAAAGACCCTAAAACCAATAAAGATGCTGTTATGTATAAAGAAATTACTTTTAAAGATGCTATTAATCAAAACCTACGTGTTATGGATATGACTGCTTTTGCTATGGCTAATGATAACAATATGCCTATAAGGGTTTTTAATATGAATAAGATGGGCAATATTACAAAGGCTATTAAAGGCGAAAATATAGGCACTTATGTTCATAATTAAAATATAAAGAAAAAATAAAATTAAGGAGATTATAATGTTTGATTTATTTTGGGGGGCTGGAATAGCACCTATGTTTGTTGGAATAATAATTATAGTAATATTTTTAATTATTTTCTTTAGATTTTTCCCATTAGGTTTATGGATTACAGCTTTATTTTCTGGGGTGAGAATTAGTATAATTACTTTGCTTACTATGCGTTTGAGGAGAGTTAATCCTTCTTTAATAGTGTTAAATCAAATTAAGCTATGGAAGGCGGGATTAAAAATAAACAGTAATGAACTTGAGGCACATTATTTAGCTGGAGGTAATCCTACTGCTGTTGCTGATGCTTTGATTGCTGCTGACAAGGCTTCATTAGATTTGAGTTTTGAGAGGGCTGCTGCTATAGACTTAGCTGGCAGAGATTTAGTTGATGCTATAAGAACATCAGTTTCTCCAAGAGTTATAGCTACGCCATTAATTGCTGCCGTTGCTAAAGACGGTATACAGGTAAAGGCTACTGCGAGGGTTACTGTTAGAACAAACATTAACAGGCTTGTTGGCGGTGCTGGAGAAGAGACTATTATTGCAAGAGTAGGCGAGGGTATTGTTACTACTATAGGAAGTGCCGCTACACATAAAGAGGTATTAGAAAATCCTGACAGAATATCACAGGTTGTTTCTGCTAAAGGGCTTGATTCTGGTACTGCTTTTGAGATACTTTCTATAGATATTGCTGATGTTGATGTTGGAAGCAATATTGGTGCAGTTTTACAAATTGACCAAGCTGAGGCAGACAAGAAAATTGCTCAGGCTAAGGCGGAAGAGAGACGCGTTATGGCTATTGCCCGTGAACAAGAGATGAAAGCTCAAGTTGAAGAGATGAAGGCTAAAGTTGTTGAGGCTGAGAGTCAGTTGCCGCTTGCTATTGCTGAGGCTTTGAAAAAAGGTAATATTGGCGTATTAGATTATTATAACATGAAAAATATTATGGCTGATACTGAGATGCGTTATAGTATATCTGGAATGGATACTACAAGTAAAAATAATTCTTCTAATAAATAAAAATAATAATATATAAATAATTGGCAGGCTATAAAATATTTTAGTCTGCCTTTTTATTTGTTTTTATGCATCTTTTAATATATAATAGTTCTTATGAAAAAAGAGAGAAAAGAAATTTATTTAGATAAAAATGAAAATCCATATGAGCCTTCAAAAAATATTATAAAAGAGCTTGAAAATTTTGATATAGAGTCTTTTAGGCTTTTTCCAAATTATAGTGCTAAAGAATTAGACTTAGCCATGGCGAATAATCTCAATATTGATAAGGATAATATTATATCTGTTAATGGTATGTATGAGGCTTTTTATTCTATATTAAATTCATTTGACAATAGAAAAATATTATTACAAGAGCCTTATAGAGATTTATATAAAAACATTTTGGAATATTCAAAAATTAGTTTTGAAACTATTAAAATGAAAGATGATTATAATATAGATTTAGATGCTTTCAAGAAAATAAAAAAAAGCATAATAATAACAAGCAATCCTAATGCTGAGACAGGTCTTTATATAGAAAATATAGAAAAATATATAAATAATAATAATATATACGTGTTAGATGAATCTTATATAAGCTTTGCTTGGGATAGTGCTGTGAGGCTAATAGAAAAATATAATAATATAGTTATAATATATTCTATAGCACATTCTCATTCATTATCAGGACTTAATATAAATTTTTTAATATCAAATAAAATTAATATGGATAAGTTTTCTAATATAAGACAGAAATATGGTATAAACAAATTATCCGAAACAATAGCCATCGCTTCAATTAATGATAAAGAAACCGTTTTAAAAAATATAAGTTCTATAGTATTAGAGAGAGATAAAATGGAGACTTTATTGAGTAAAGAAGGCTTTTTAGTGTTGCCATCAAAGACAAATTTTCTTCTTATAAAACACCCAAATAAAAGCTCTAAATATATATATGATGAGCTTAAAAAGAATAGTATATTTGTAAAAAACTATGATGAGAATAACGTATTAAAAGATTTTTTAAGAGTTACCATATCAGATAGTAAAACAAATACTATATTGCTAAAAGCTTTATATAATATAATTAATTAATAGCTTCAGAACCGCCTATAATATCAAGAAGTTCATTAGTAATATGTTCCTGTCTAGCTCTGTTAGCTTTATTTTTTAAGTCTTCTAAAAGTCTTTCTGCATTATCAGTGGCGTTTCTCATAGCAATAGCTCTTTCAGCATTTTCTGATAAAAAAGAACTTGTAATCATAAAATAAAAATAAGTTGTTATAGCTAAAGGTACAATCTCTTTTAATACATCTTCTCTATTTGGTTCTATTAAATAATCAAGCTGTTTTTTTATTTTTCTTCCTTCTATGTCTTCTTCATCTGGAATCATAGGTATTAAACTTTTTATTTTAGGTATATGCACCACTCTTGTATAATATCTTGTATATATAACTTCTACTCTCGAAGCACTGTCTATAGCATAATCATGCATGAAACGCTGTACAACTGTTGCACAATCATCAAAAGTGGACTCTTCATCTATACGAGGATATTTACGTGATATTGGTATATTTTGTTTTTCAAAGTATACTTCACCTTTTTTACCCAATACGTGAAGCTCAACAGTTCTTCCATGTCTGTAATGGTGTCTAATTCTCTCCATTGCCTCGTCTAATATTTTTGTGTTATAAGAGCCGCATAAGCCTCTGCTTGATGTTATTACAAATAATATGATGTTTTTTATTGTCTTTTTAGGAGAGAGTAGTGGGTGTAAATGGTCCATATCTGAATGAGAAAGCTCTTCTACTATTCTATTTAATTTTTGTGTATAAGGTCTCATACCTTGCTCTACTGCAAGTATTTTAGCAGTTTTAGAGCGGGCTATCATATCCATAGTTTTAGTAATTTTATGCGTGCTTGTTACAGCTTTAATTCTTGCTTTTAATACATTAAGTTTCTCTGCCATATTATTTTACCTCTAAATCTTTATATAGCTTATCTATTATATCATTATCAATATTTTCATCAAATTTACGTGCAAATAAATTATTATTAATATTGTTTTTTATATTCTCATAATCTTTCATTTTTAGATTAAATGGAGCTCCGCCATCCCATATAATATATCTAAGACAATCATTCACACAATTATCTTTAAACTTGCTATTGAGGAGTATTGATTGAAAATAAAACTCATCACTTCCCCAAGTATAATTAAATCTTTTAAGAAAGTTAGGATTTTTTTTCGTATAATCCAATATATATTTAATAGCATCATTAGTTAAATTCCACCACTGCGAACCATAATAAATATTTTCCGGAGTAGTGCGTTTTATAGGCGGAAATTTAGATATTAATTCTCTTATATTTCTATGAAAAATTAGTCTATACAATTTACCAAAATTATAAGAATTTAATCTAAAACTCATTTCATTGTAAAAACCTTTATCATATTTTATATTTTTGAAAGATGTAAACTCTTTATCTTTATTTAAATCAAAAAAATCAATTATTTCTTTATTAGTTTTTAATGGAATATCTTGTCCGCTAATAAAAACATATCTGTCGTAATTATTTTTCACAGCCTCTTTAATTAAAAATAAAGTGGCAATGACTAAACTAACATCTCCGTGATAAGTTTTAAATCTTTTATAAATATTTACATTGTCAAAGCTTTCTATATTTAATTTATTTCTTTTATCTATATGCACATATAAATCAAAATCAGTTTTAAGATGATTAATTAACCTCATAATCTGATTGTGATTCTTATGTGCCAAGATTAAAATACAATTTTTATTCATTATTAGAATTTAGCCTTAAACTCTTCTATGATGCTGTTAAGTTCATCAACATTTTCAATATCTTTCTTTTCTTTTATGCTGTCTAATATATACTGCTTATTAGCTTTCATATATTGAAGAAGTCTCCATTCAAATTCAGGCACTCTTTCTAATTCCACATTATCCAAAAATCCCTTTGTAGCGGCAAACAATATAACAACTTGCTCCTCCATAGGTATTGGACTATATTGTTTTTGTTTTAGAAGCTCAACCATTTTAGCTCCTCTGTCTAATTGAGCTAAAGTAGCTTTATCAAGCCCTATACCAAGCTGAGAGAAAGCCTCAAGAGACCTATATGATGCCAAATCAAGCCTCAAAGTACCAGCAACTTTTTTCATAGCCTTAGTTTGAGCATTACCTCCTACACGTGAAACAGATATACCAACATCAATAGCAGGACGAACACCGCTCATAAATAAACTTGGAAGCAAATATATCTGTCCGTCTGTAATTGATATTACGTTTGTAGGAATGTATGCAGATACTTCATTGTCTTGAGTTTCAATGATAGGCAAGGCAGTTAGAGAACCTCCTCCTAATTCATCGCTCAATTTTGAAGCTCTTTCTAATAATCTTGAATGCAAATAAAATACGTCACCAGGAAAAGCTTCCCTTCCAGGAGGTCTTCTAAGAAGAAGTGATATTTGTCTGTATGCATTAGCCTGTTTGGATAAGTCATCATATATTATAAGAGTATCTTTTTTCTCTTCATACATAAAATATTCAGCCATCGCACAGCCTGCATAAGGAGCAATATATAGTAGCGGAGCAGAATCTGAAGCAGTAGCTGCAACTACTATAGTATAATCTAAAGCACCATGCTGTCTTAAAGTTTCAACAACACCCGCAACAGTAGAAGCCTTTTGACCTATAGCTACATATACGCATATAACACCAGTATCTTTTTGATTGATGATTGTATCAAGAGCAATAGATGTTTTACCAGTGCTTCTATCTCCAATAATAAGCTGTCTCTGTCCTCTTCCTATAGGTGTCATAGAATCTATTGCCTTTATACCAGTTTGAAGCGGTTGCTTTACAGCCTGCCTATATGCAATTCCCGGAGCAGGATATTCTATTACTCTTCTTTTGCTTGTAGTAATATCGCCCTTACCGTCTAAAGGAACTCCCAAAGGATTAACAACTCTTCCTAAAAGCTCTTCCCCTACAGGAACTTCTAATATTCTTTTTAATCTGCTAACCTTACTTCCTTCTTTTATGCCGACATAGTCTCCTAATACAATAGCACCAATAGTCTCTTCTTCCAAGTTAAAAGCTATTCCTATAGCACCGCATTCAAATTTAATCATCTCATTAGCCATAATGTGCGGAAGTCCAACTATCCTTGCTATACCATCACCAACCTCTACTACAACTCCAACTTCATTAGGAGCAAAGTCTGCTTTGTAACTTTTAATCTCCTCTTTAAGTAAAGCAGCAATTTCATTAGCTTTTATATTCATAAAATCTTTCCTTAAAAATTATTAGCAAAAATTATTCTATAATTATTCTGCAAGAAGAGAATCTTTTAAACTGTCTAAAAGTCTCTTCATACTATAATCATATATAATATCTTCTATTTCAACTATAATACCGCCTATAATAGATTCATTAACATCAATGTAAAAATGAACATTCTTATTAACCATCTTTATAATATCTCTTTTCAATTCTTCAATATCTTCCAACTCTTTAGCAATCGTAATTCTTACAGATAATATATTATAAAATTCATTACATAAGTTTTCATATTCTACTATTATAGCAGGCAAAATATTAAATAAATCTTTCTCTATTAGTATAGATAATAAATTAAGAGCTTCTGTAGAGATGTTGTTTTCATATACTCTTCTAATAACATCAACTCTCATGTTTCCATCTATAAAATTTGAAGTGAAAAAAGAAAAAGTATCCTTATCTTCAAATAGAGATGAATAAATAATATCAAAATCTTTTTTAATAATATCTATTTTTTTTAATTCATTAGCCGCATCAAACATAGCCTTAGCATAGTTTTTAGCACTTGCCTCATTTTTTACTATACGCTTAAATCTAGCGGTTTTTTCTTTCTGAACTTCATTAAATATTTCAGTTTTTAAATTTTTAAAAATTTCGGCAGTTATAGGATTCATATTTTCCTCTATAAGCTAATTATTAAACAAATCTATTTTTCATCATGTTTATTTGATTCTTTATACTATAATCATAAACCGTATCGCCAATATTAACTATTATACCGCCTATTAAAGTATCATCTGTTTCTATAACATAATCTATTTTTTTATCAGAAAATGATTTTATAGTATCTATTATTTTTTTTACAGCCTCTTCTTTTATGCTGCATGCACAAATAATTTTTACTCTAACAGTATTATTGTGTTCATCAAGCATCTTGCCGTAAATATCTACTATATTTGACAACTCATTTATAATCTCATTTTCTATTAGTATGCTGATAAAAGAGAAAACCTCTTTAGAAAATATAGGTTTTAACTTTTTTTCTATAAGTTTAATTTTTTCTCTTTTATCTATTGTCTTATCAGCGAAATATTTTTTTATTTCTTCATCTTCAAATAATTTACAGCATTCTTTAAGCTCATTATATGTTTCATTTATTAAAGCAACTTCTTTAGCTATATTAAATATAGCATTAGCAGCCGGCGTCAATAATTTTTCATCATTATTCATTTTAATAAAGCCCTATTTTTATAGAGATACATATTTATTTATTGTTTTCTTTTTCAAAATTATTTACAAACTCGTTTATTAAAGCCTGATTATCATCTTTATCTATATTTCTTTTTAATATAGTTTCAGCCATAACAACAGCAATATCCACAGCCTGTTTTCTCACATTTCCCATAGCCTCATCTTTAGCTCTATCAATTTCAGAGAGTATTTTGTTTTTATGGGACTCAGCCTCTTCACGAGCATTGCCGATAATTTTATCTCTAACCCTATTAGCCTCAATCCTAGCATTTTCTATTATAGAACTAGCCTCTGCCTTAGCATTATCTATTTGTTCCCTATATGCAGCCAAAGATTTCTTAGCATTTTCCCTAGTTTTTTCTGCTTCTTCCAAGTCCTCTTGTATCTTATCTGCACGTGCATTTAACCCTTTAAGAATAATCTTCCAAGTAGAAGCTCCAAGTACAGCAAGAACTAGTAAAAATGTAATCCAAGTCCATATAATAATACCCGGATCTATTTTTAAAAGTGCCATAGGTATTTACCCCCATTTATTATAATCAATACTCTTAAATATTACTTTGTAAATAAAGCTAAAATACATATAACTAAAGCAAATAAACCAACACCTTCTATTAAAGCAGCAGAAATAAGCATAGCTGTTTGTATCTTACCAGAAGCTTCAGGCTGTCTAGCAATACCTTCAACTGCTCTCGAACCTATAAAACCTATACCCAAACCAACTCCAATAGCTGCAAGTCCTGCTCCTATAGTAGCTCCTATTATAGCAAATTCCATTTTTTTACTCCTTTATTAAAAAATATAATTTAATTTATAATTAATGCTCATCGCTAATGGCAATCTGTATATAAACCGCCGATAACAATGAGAATATATAAGCTTGTAAAACAGCAACAAACATCTCAAGTACATATATAAAACTCAAGAATAATACCGCAAAAGGCGAAACCAATAAACTTCCAGACATAATGATAAGATAAGGTATTACTATCATCATTATATGTCCGCCTGTGATGTTCGCAAACAAACGTATCGTTAAAGCGAATGCACGGTTAAACAAAGTGATAAACTCTAAAACCCATATTATAGGTATTAAAGGTATTGGAAGACCTTTTGGTACTAATTTTACCCAATATTTTATTATTCCTTTCTTTCTTATTCCTGCGAATATGTAGACAATAAATACTAATAAGGCAATAGCACCGGTAAAACCAATATTAGCTCCTAAACCGCCTGCCAAATAAGCATAATGACCATCTTCTGTGGGTACTCTCAATAAAGCAGGTAAAAGACCTAAAAGATTAGAAAAAAGTACAAACAAAAATACAGTCAAACAAAAAGGCACATATTTTTTACCTTCTTCTCCCAAAGCTGCCCCTATGACATCTTTGTTCATATAGTCTATTATAATTTCTAATATGTTTTGCAAATATGTTGGCTTATTAAAAGGTCTTTTTAGTTTATGAGCCAAATATTTCATACTAAGTATTGATAAAATACCTGCTACTGTTACCAAAATAATATGTTTTGTTATTTTAAAATCAAAATCTATATAATGTCCTAATTTTATTGGAATGGTAAGAAAGGGATGTTCTGTATTATCTCCTATCTCTTCCATAATATAGTCATTAATGCTTATAGAAGCATATGCATGGCTATTTGAAAAAACACTAAAACAAATTAAAAACATTATAAAAACATTTCTAATAAAAATTAATCTATTCATAAGTTCTTTTCTTTAATATAATTTGATATTAATTGTATAACTATTAAATAAAAAATCAAGAATTATTTTACAACTTTTCTAAAGCTTCTGATACTGTATTAAATATAGGAAAGAAGCTAATTATTTTAGTTAATTCAAAAACTTTTCTCACATTTTCTGTAATTTTAACTATTCCTATTTTTCCATTTACTTTTTTGAAATGCCCCATTTCAAATACAAAAACTCCTATTCCGCTGCTGTCTATATAATATACATCTTCCATATCTATAATGATTCTTTTTGCACCGAAGTCTATTTGAGAATTTATAGCATCTTTTACATCAGTAGAGCTATAAACATCAATATCTCCAACTAATTTTATTACAGAAGTATTATTTTCTAATTCTTCAATACTTATATCCATTGTAAAAACTCCAATAAAATTGTATAAAATTATATATATAAAAATTAACATATATGACAATTTTTTACAACAATATTTTAAAAACACTTTTGTTTAGGAGCCATACATATTGCACGTTTTTTAGTTTAAAAAAAGCAGGTATTCCTTATAATTTAATTAACTAA
>NZ_CAKVGN010000036.1 GCF_934747485.1 uncultured Brachyspira sp.
ATTATGATACACCTATGCTATACTTTAAGAAATTAAGGAATTCCTAACTGCAATATGTCTGGCTCCTGTGCAAATAATATCAAAATATTCTATTGCAATAATAACAAAAAATATATATATTGTTTCTTTATTAAAAAATTATTATAAGGATTATTTATGGAAAAGTTTTTCAAATTAAAGGAAAATGGTACTAATGTAAAAAGCGAAATCATAGCTGGTATTACTACATTTATGACTATGGCTTATATATTAGCTGTAAACCCTAGCGTACTCAGTGCTACTGGTATGGATAAGGGGGCTGTATTTACTGCTACAGTAGTGTCTTCTATAGTTGCCACTTTAATTATGGGACTATTGGCTAATTTACCTTTTGCTTTAGCTCCGGGTATGGGTCTTAATGCTTTCTTTGCTTATACTGTTGTACTTGGTATGGGCTATAGCTGGCAAACTGCTTTAACTGCAGTTTTTATTGAAGGTATTATATTTTTAGTTTTAACTATTTTCAATGTAAGAGAGGCTATCGTAAACAGCATACCTCTTAATATGAAAAGAGCTATATCTGTCGGTATAGGTTTATTTATTGCATTCATTGGTCTTCAGAACTCTAAAATTATAATTAATAATGATGCAACATTAATTTCATTAGGAGATATTACTTCAGGCTCTCCGCTTCTTGCTATAATAGGTTTATTAATAACATCTCTTCTTCTTGCATACAATGTAAAAGGGGCTATATTGATTGGTATATTATTAACAACATTAATAGGAATACCTATGGGAATTACTCAGCTTTCACCTTATGCAAGTTTTGCTCCTCCTTCTTTAGAGCCTGTTGCTTTCAAGTTAGACTTTGCTAATATTTTTCACCCTAATATGTTTATAGTGTTATTTACTTTTCTTTTTGTAGATATGTTTGATACTGTAGGTACATTGGTTGGTGTTTGTACAAAGGCTAATATGCTTACAAAAAGCGGAGAAGTTCCTCGCTGTAAGCAGGCTTTATTTGCAGATGCTGTTGGAACTATATTCGGTGCTTGTATGGGTACTTCTACTGTTACCACTTATGTTGAAAGTGCTTCTGGTGTTGCTGAGGGTGGAAAGACTGGACTTACTGCTGTTGTAGCTGCTGTATTATTTACTATATCATTATTCTTATCACATATATTCTTGTCTATACCTAGTGCTGCCACTGCTCCTGCCCTTATAATAGTTGGCTTGTTTATGATGACTCCTATATTAGAAATTGACCTTACAGATTATACTGAAGCTATACCTTCTTTTGTTTGTATTATATTTATGCCTTTTGCTTATAGCATTGCTGAGGGAATAACTTTTGGTATATTGGCTTTTACTTTATTGAAATTATTAACAGGAAGAACAAAAGAGATTACATTATTCACTTGGATATTGTCTGCTCTTTTATTAATAAAGATTTTAATGCCTGTTATTTCTAAGATGTTAGCATAAAATAGATTATTAAATAGAATCTAAATAAAAAGCCTTGAATTGATTTTCAGGGCTTTTATTTTTTAACGAATTAACAAAATATATTTATATCTTAGATTAAAATTGCAGTCCTTTTGCTTCTTTGGGTCACGCCTCCGGCACTTCCTTCGGTCGCAAAAGAAGTAGGGGTGTGGGGACTAGTCCCCACAAATAAAAAAGCATAAAAATTATATTGTTCTTTTTCCCGCGTACGAGCTGTACCACCTTGCCGCACGGTAATGCTATGCTTTAATTATAACTTTTCAGGCATGCGGGGGAGTGCCTTTTAATGTACAATTAAATTATAAAATTTATAATAAAAATGCAGTCTTTTTGCTTCTTTATGGCGACAAAAGAACTGGGGGTGCGGGGCTAGCCACCGATAACAATAAAAAAATAAAAACTAAATTTTGACAAACTTAAAAATTTTCATCGTATATTGAAACAATAATTTTCTATCAACTTTTTTGTCGCTCAAAAAAGTTGCAAAAAACGCAAGTACTATAGCTTTGTATGTTTGGAATATGTATAAACTATATTGTAATACCAACATTTCAAGCTAAAAAATGCAGCCTTTTTGGTTCTTTGTGGCAACAAAAGAACTGGGGTGCGGGGCAAAGCCCTGCAAATAACTAAAATAAAAAATGATAAAAGTTATTTGTTTTAGTATACTTTAAAAATATTATAATCTGCTCAAAAAATATAGCTTCTTTTCTGTATGATAATTATCCCCGCCTTCATGACCATTAAAAGTATAAACTTCAATAGCTTTATCTCCGGCATAATTATTGTATGCGGCAAATACAGTAGAAGGAGGAACTATTATATCCATAAGTCCAACAGAAAATAATGCTTTTGCTTTAGCTCTCTTGGCAAAAAATACTCCGTCAAAATATGAAAGCGTATTAAAAACAATATTTTCTTTATCTCTATTTGTTTTGCAGTATCTTGCTATTTCATTATATGGTAAAGTATCTGTGATTGTAGAAGCTCTTTTATAATCGCATAAAAAAGGAACATCTGCCATCATAGCTTCTATTTTTATATTTGAAAGCTCGCTCAAAGCACAAGCAGCTAATGATATTCCGCCTCCTTGGCTGCCTCCGTTTATAACTATTTTTTCTGTTAATGGATGCTCTTTACTTGCTTCTATAGCTTTTAGAGCATCTATAAATACTCTTCTATAATAATAATCATTTTTATCTAATATGCCCTTTGTGAGGAATCCGTCAGCATGCACTCCATATCCCTCAGGGTCAGCTGTTGAAGCTCCATTTCCAGACTCAGCACCTTGTCCTCTTGTCTCCATTACAAATACACTATATCCTGCAGACGGAAAAATTATATGATTAATAGGTAAATCTTTGCCGCTTCCATAACCTAAATAATGCATTATGCAAGTTAATTTGCTGCTGTTTTTTGGTGCTATATACCAGCCCTTTATTGCATGTTTCTTATATCCTAAAAAACTTACTTCCCAAACATCAAAAAGTTTTAAATGCGTTTGTATTAAATTATATTTTGCTTCTGATTTATGATTATTTTCTTTTATAGTGCTAAGCCAAAAACTCTCAAAATCGTTTGGCTCTTTAGAACTTCCTTTATACTTATAAAGTTCATCTAAAGATAAATCAAAAAAAGCCATTATTATTTCCTATTTTTTAATATATTTTTTTAGGTATTTTTACATTTTTAAGCTGTTCTAATCTATTTATAATAATCTTTTCAACTTCAAAGTTGGAAGGCTCTTCATTATCAAAACTGTATCCGCTTGCAAGCATAAGAGTCTCTTTTTCTTGCACATAATTACGCATCTTTCTATAAATTATAGATATTCTAAACAATGATAGCTTTTGTCTGTAGCCATTTAAATATGCTTGTCTATAATAATCAATTGCTGAAGTTCTTCTGTTTCTTGCATCATAATGTTCTGCCAATTTAAAATATATTCTTCCTTTTTCCATTTTATTATAGCTTCTTTCAGCCATATTAATAATTTCTTGTTCTGTATTAGCATAATTAGTTTGGTCTATGAGTTTTTCATATATGTCAAGCAAATTAAAGTAAGCATCATATTTATATGAAGGTATAGTTAAATTATTTGCAAATTGTATTGATTTTTTATATTCTTCTACAGCCAAACGGTATGTAGCAATTCCGCCTTGCTCTGCAGGGCTTCCTGCTTCGCTTTCATATATCACACCCAAAAAATAATGAGCATCAGCGTTTTCAGGATAATATAATAAAGTTTTATTCATAACAAATAGAGCATAAGAAGTATCACCATTGTTTATAGCCCTTTTAGCCTCTCCTATATAAACCCAAGCAGGCTGTAATTTACCGTTAAAAGATGACATAAAAAAATTAGTATCTATTCTTAAACTTGTAGTAGCTGTATTTGTTTGAGAATATAAAGATAAACAAAAAAATAAAAATATAAATAAAAAATGTTTCATAGATATTACACTGCAAATTATAGTTTTAATTAAGGTTCTTACTATTAACTATCGGTATAATAAATTTTTACCTTATATTATTTTTTTATTTCTTTATAAGTAGGTTTATCTTTAAGTGCCAAACTCTCAGATAATACATTCTCTGTTTCAAATACTATAATTTCATTTAATCCCGTTTTTAAAAGAGGAGCAGGTATATATAAGTAACATACAGGTCCTTCACTCCAATATCTTCCTAAATTAAACCCATTTATAAATGCCGCACCCTTTCCAAGTTTAGAACAATCAAGGAAAGTATCTGCAGCTTCCTTAACTTCAAATTCATATCTGTAAAATGAAGGAGTATTTTCTATCCATTTAGAGCTGAAATCCACATCTTTTATATTATCAAGAGATAAAGCATATTGCTCAAAGCCTGTTTCAAAATGTATATCAGCCATAACTCCTATACGAATACCCTTAACTTGGCTGCATTCCTGAAGCTTATAACCATAATTAACACGTCCTACATTCTCAACCAATAATTCTAATATATTATCTCCATTATTAAAATGCATTTCAATAGGTTCTATAAGCTCATCTTGATATTTAACGCCTTTATATTCTCCATTCAAATAAAAATGAACTCTGTCTGAAGCCCCAACAGCTCTCACATTCATGTTATTATCAAAGCCTTTTACTTTAGTTCTGTAAAGCATATAACCATATCCGCTTCCTGCTTTTTCCATAGTGATAGGGGCATCGCTTTTCTGACATTTTGATATTTTATCTACAACTGAAAATAATGAAGTTTTATCTTTAAGTTTTGCCTCGCCGAAATCTGCTCTTTTATGGTCTTTAGGCTCAAAAGTTTTTATTTCCGGGTATAATTCATTTATAAGTTTCTGAAGTTTATAAAATTTCTCTGTAGGCTCTCCCCATTCCGTGAGAACGGCATCATAATCATAAGATGTAATTTGAGGAAAATCAGTATAACCCGTTACAGATGTACCATTATAAAAGCCGAAATTAGTTCCTCCTATAAACATATATAAATTGATGCTGCCTCTTTTTAAAATTTCTTTCACTTCCATAATAAAATCATTAGCATCTCTTTTGATTATAGGCTCTTTCCATAAGTTAAACCAACCGTCCCAAAATTCCATACACATTAATGGCTTTTTTATGCCTTTTCTTTCAAAGAATTTTTTTGTATCATCAAAACTTTCTTTAGCCTTAGAACCAAAATTAACAGTAGCTAATATTCCATCATCTACCAATGTTCCAGCTTCCAAAACAGCGTCCCAAGCTCCATCAGAAGTAAATAAAGGAACTTCCGCACCATATTTAATCATAATGTTTTTTAAAGCTTTAAGATACTCTTTGTCATTGCCAAATGAACCATACTCATTTTCAATCTGCATCATAATTACAGGACCATTCTTAGTAATTTGTAAATCTGCAATATGTTTAAATAATTCTTTATAGTAAGCATCAACTTTGCTTAAAAATAATTCTGTATTAGTGCGAACTTTAATATTATCATATCTTAAAAGCCATGCAGGAAGCCCGCCGAATTCCCACTCAGCACATATATAAGGAGTAGGTCTTAATATAACTAATAAATCCATTTTCTGTGCAAGCTTAATAAAAGATGCTATATCTTTATTGCCGGAAAAATCGAAAACTCCTTCATCTACCTCATGAATATTCCAAGGTATATATGTTTCAACAGTATTAAATCCTGCTGCTTTTAAATTATAAAGACAATCTTGCCAATATTCTTTTACAAATCTAAAATAATGAATAGCTCCAGATAAAATTTTTATGGGCTTGCCGTTTAATATAAATTCTTCTTTAACTTCAAAAATACTCATTTCAATATCCCTATTTTAATTTTTGTATAGCTAATTTATCTATTATCACTTGTATTAGAATCTAAATCCATACATAATATTGCTTCTTTTCCTGCCTTCATAATCTCATATATTTCATCTGAATTATTTACATCAATGTCTTTATATAAGGCATCTATAATAATAGCAAGATTCATACCGGTAATAACTTTAACTCTGTCTTTTAAATTATGCTTTTGCAAAATACCATCAATTTGATTATACGGAGCACCGCCATTAAGATCAGCAAATATAATGCCTTTTTTATTTTCATCTGAAAGCCAATTTGTTATAGATTCTTCTAAGTTTTTAGAAAATATATCTATTCCCTCTTCTTCTGTAAGTTCTAATATTTTAAGCTCTTGAGAGTCTTCCCCAATTATCATCTTCATTGCAGATTTCATGCCTGAAGCAATACCTTTGTGAGAAACTAACAATATTTCCATAATAATTATTACTCCTTTATTATAAATTTTAAAGCAAAAACTGATTTTAAATGATTAAAAGTAATTTTATTTGAAAGTACTTGAAAACTTACAATGTGGACTAATAAAAAATAATATTTTAATTTTAACAAATTAATCATTTTTTCTATCGATTTAATGATAGCATAAAGTACAAAAAAATCAATATATCTATAAAAAATGTTATAAAAAATTAAATTAAAACAAGATTAAAATAAAATTATTAATATCATAATGAATATTTATATATTTTTATATAATATAAAAGTATTATAAAAATGAACCCTTTAAAAAATATTCATTTATATTTTTTTAATAAATATTATTTATATGATATAAGTTTTTGTTGGGTATTTTATTATTTTCTTAAAATACATATTTACATCACATAAAAAATATAGCTTATGCGATGTAAAATATTTTTTAATAGATTTTATTATTTTGCAAATTTAAGAAAAATATTTTTTTACTATTTCATCGTCTTCTAAAGCAGTAAGTATCTCTACTCCATCTTCTTTAACAGCAACAGTATGTTCATAATGTGCCGACAAAGAACCGTCTCTTGTAACAACAGTCCAATCATCATCTTCAATATATATGCCATGATGACCCATATTAACCATAGGCTCTATTGCTATTACCATATTAGTTTTTAACACAGGTCCAAAACCTTTTTTGCCTCTATTTGGAACAGCAGGCTCTTCATGCAAATTAGCTCCAACCCCATGACCATTAAACTCTCTCACCAAAGAATAACCAGCATCTTCAGCAGTTTTTTGTATGGCGTAAGAAACATCTCCCAAATGAACACCATCTCTTATTTGTTTTATACCATTAAAAAAAGATTCCATAGTTGTATCTACAAGTCTTGAAGCTTCATCAGATACATTTCCCACCTTAAAAGTAAATGCTCTGTCTGAATGATACCCCTTATAATAAACACCTATATCAAGCCCTATTATATCGCCGTCTTTTAATACTCTTTTTTTACTTGGTATGCCATGTATTACTTCATTATTTATAGAAGCACATATTGAAGCAGGAAAAGGCGGATTGCCGTATCCCTTAAAAGAAGGCTTTGCATTTTGTTTTCTTATATAATCATACACAAACTTATCAAGCTCTTTTGTAGATATTCCTGGCTCAACAATTTTAGCAACTTCTTTAAATACATTTGCCAATATATGTCCGCTTTCACGCATTAAATTTATTTCTGATTGTGTTTTTATTTTAATAGCCATTTTAAAGCTTTCCTTTATTTATTAATGTGATTGATTCTCTGTATTATTTGTATTTTCAAAAGTATTTTCTGCCTCAACCTTATCACTAAAAGAATCTTCTACTATTTTTGTAATATTCTTTTTCTGGCCGCCTGTAATAGTCATCTCGCCCTGTATAACAGCACCCTCTCCTACATCTATCTTAGGAGCTTCTATGTTTCCTAAAACTCTTCCGGTTTCTATTAATACTACTTCATTTGAAGCTGATATATTACCTATTAAAGTACCTGCTATTGTTATGCTGTCTGTAATAATAGTGCTTGTCTTTACCTTGCCGTTAGTACCTATTATTAAATGCCCGTCTATTTTTAAATCCCCTTCAAATTTGCCGTCTATTTGAAACGAACCTTTTACTATATAAGTTCCTTTGAAATATGAACCTTCACCTATTATACTATTAATCATCTCTCTTTTTGACATAATAATCACACTCCAAATTTATACTTCATTTTGATTTTATAAGTATAAAACTAAAATGTCAAGTTTATACATTTTTAATATATTTTACAAATGTTAATATATGTGAAAGTAATTAAAATTTTGTCTATTTTTTATTGTATATTCAAAATTTTTATAATATAAAAACACTTCATATATTTTATTTTATTACGTTAATTAATGCAGCTATTATTTTATTATTAGAATATTAATAATTATGGATAAATCTTGGGAAATTAATGAAAAAGAATGTTTTTTATATTTAACTAATAATCATGGAAATAAATTTATTTTAGAAGGTTTACATAATTCTAACATTTCAGATATAAAAGTAAAAAATAAAAATTTTTATATAGAAGTAAAATCAATTAAATCACAATGCGGACAATTTGTAGTTTTAGAAGAAAATAATGAATTTATTTATTCTAATAAAAATAAAACGTCAATAAACAAATATTCTGATTGCATAATAACATATATGAATAATAATTTTCATTTATTTACTAACGTAACATCTAAACCTATTGATATAATATTAGATACTAATATTTTTTATTCTTGGGTTAAAAATTTTTATAAACTAAAAAATGTAAAATATTTTATTACTAAAGTTAATTCTAATAATTATATTATAATTCCTCTAGATAATATTGATAATTATTTTAATATAAGTGCTTGTTATAGAGTTAAAAAAAGCGGATCTTCAAATATAACTAAAAATAACTTTGATGAAATAAAATCACTATTAAATAATATAGATTTTACATTTGTAGAAAAAAAAGGAAAAATATTTATAAAAACTAAATATAATATAAATGAGAAGTTAAAAGGAGAGATATATACATATCAATTTAAATTAGTAGAGAAAGATTTATACAAAATAAGAAGATTATCAAATACAAATAACCCAAATGTGATTTTTTCCATAGAATTAATAAAAAAAGAACAAGATGAAAATGATTTAAAATTATTTTTAGAAGATATAAAATAATATTACGAAATATGTTTCGCTATTTGTATTGCTATATATTGTAAAACATCTATAACAACAGAATTTCCAAATTGCTTGTATGCTTGATTTCTATTATTTATTATTTTAAAACTATCTGGATATCCCATAATTCTTGCACATTCTCTTGGCATAAGTTTTCTATATTTACCATCTATAAAATATCCGCCTGTTTTGGAAAATACTCCACCTCCATAAGCAGATAATGTTATAGCAACCCCCTTTGTGCTATATATTCTTTCGCCTTGACCACCTTTGTTCACTATACCTAATTTTATAGATTTGTTACTATATTGATTATCTTTAGTATTTTTTATAACGATATCATCTCTATTAATATAAAAATTATTTGGTATTTGATTATTATCTAATAATAAATCTTCTAAATGCTTCATCAATTTTACAGGTTCTGGAAATTTAAAATTTTTTATATTTAGATCATTTCTGAAACAAACTATATAAATTCTTTCTCTTTTTTGCGGTATGCCATAATCAGTGGCATTTAAAACTTTATAATAAAAACTATATCCCAATTTTTGTATTTCATTTTTAATAGTTAATAATGTTTTTCCATTATTATGACTAACTAAATTTTTTACATTTTCCATAAATATAATTTTTGTGTTTTTATGTTTTATTATTCTTATTATATCAAAAAATAGATTTCCTCTGTCATCATCAAACCCATTTTGTTTACCGCTTATTGAAAATGATTGACAAGGAAAACCCGCACATAATATATCATGATCTGGTATCAATCGCTCATCAACCTTTGTTATATCATCATCTGGAATATCACCAAAATTATCATAATATACTTCTTTTGCAAATTTATCCCATTCATTTGAATATACACATTTAGCACCAAGTGATTCTAATGCTATTCTAAATCCACCTAATCCAGCAAATAAATCTATAAATGTTTTATTTTTTAATAATTTTTCTCTAATTTCTATCATTTTATTTGGTTATAAATTATATTAGTTTTTTTACCAAGTTTAATATATTTATATTAAAAATCAAGATATTTAATTTTTAGTAGAATATAAATATAAAATTAATTAAAAATATCTTTAAAAGTTTTTTATTATTGTTATAATATTCTTTAGTAATCAAATTATATTATACAGCAATTAGAAGGAAATATATGGTCAACTTTTTTAAAAGCCAGTCTACAGAGGCAAGAAGAGATTTAATACTTCATGGTTCTATAACAAATACATTAATAATGCTTTCTATTCCAACGCTTATGATGGGCTTGGTGCAGTCAATGATGCCTCTTATGGACGGACTTTTTTTAAATAATGTTACAGGTACAATCATAGCAAGCAGCGTAAACTTTGCAGAGCCTATTATTAATATGATGACAGCACTATCGCAAGGTTTGGGTGTTGCGGCTATGGCAATAGTTGGACAGTATAATGGTATTGGAGATTTTAAAAATGCCAAAAAGATTTCCACACAGATAGTTGTTGCAGGAGTATTATTTGGTATAGCTATGGGGCCAACTTTATATGTTGTAAGCATACTTGTTTCTATGAACTTACAGCCCGGCGTTAAAGAGAATGTTTTTCAATATTTGTCATTATATAGTTTTGTTATGCCTATGACTTTTATGGCTGCTATATAT
The DNA here is from genome assembly GCF_934747485.1 of uncultured Brachyspira sp. Taxonomy (GTDB): domain Bacteria; phylum Spirochaetota; class Brachyspiria; order Brachyspirales; family Brachyspiraceae; genus Brachyspira. Next base: position 10,637 of record NZ_CAKVGN010000036.1, read on the forward strand.
AATGGTCTTAAAAATGCAAGCGGTAAACCAGAAGCTACTTTTATAAGAATGGTTTTACTCCTTATATTAAAGATTATATTCAATTTTGTTTATGTATATTTCTTGCATCTAAAAATTGTAGGAAGTGTTTTATCTTCATTTTCTACATATGGTATAGTTAGTATTTGGATGTATTATGATTTGTTTATAAAAGAGAGCGATGATAAATTAAGTTTAAAAGATTTTAAATTTGATTTTACTATATTAAAAGAACTTATGGTTATAGGGGTTCCTTCTATGCTTACAACTTTTTTAAGCAATTTGGGATTCTTTTTAATAAACAGCGAAGTAGAAAAGTATGGAGCTGCTATACTTAATGGTCAGGGTATTGCTAATAATATAACTGCTGTTTGTTTTAATTTGCCTGCTGCTTTTGGTTCGGCTGTTACAACTATGGTGAGTATGAATATTGGTGCTAAATATGCTGATAAGGCTAGAAAGTCTTGTTATATGGGTATATTGATGAGTGCTATTACAGCTGTTTTGCTTATAATAATTATAATACCATTATCTCCGCATATTACTATACTTTTTACGAGGGAAGTAGAGGATTTATATGTAGCTAATAGGTCTTTGCCTATATATGCTTTATCGGTTTTGGGCTTCGGTATTACAATGGTTGTGCAGGGAGCTTTGATTGGACTTGGAAGAACGAGGATACCGCTTTTTATAAGCATACTTAGAATATGGCTTCTTAGATATATTTTTATTTTAATTACTTCAAAATATATTCAGTATTGGTCTGTATTTTGGGGCAATTTATTCTCTAATACTATGTCGGGCGTTATAGCACTTGTTATTTTATCAAGAGTGCCTTGGGTATCTGTTATTAACATGCAGACACAGAATATATTCATGCTTAGGGCAAAATTATTTGTCGATGAGCTTGGTGCAAGATTCTTCCCTAAAAATATTGGAAAGAGAAAAGATTATACATTAAAATTAAAAAATAAAATTAAAAATATTACAGACCCGGTTAAATTGTCAAAGTTCGAAAAAAGAGAAGAAGAAAGATTAAAAAGAATGGAAGAGAGAGAAGAGCGAATAAGAGAGAGAGAAGAAAGGAGAGCAAAAGATGTTGCTGAGTGGAAAAGGCAGATTGAAGAGATAAAACAAAATAGAGAGAAGATGAATGAAGAACGCAGAAAATATAATGAAGAGAGGAAAAAAGAAAAAGAGGCTAAGAAAAGAGAGATATCTGAAAATGTAAGACTAAGAAGAGAGGCAAGGCATAAACTTAGAGAAGAGAGAAAAATTGAAAAAGAAAGAAAAATTGAAGAGAGAAGAAATTTAAAGAATAATAAAAATGAAGAATTATAATACATTAATTTTGCTTATAGCGGGGCAGTCGAAAAGATTTGGCGGAAAAATAAAAAAACAATTTATCAAAGTTGATAATAAACCTATATTTATACATACTTTAATCAATATGTTAAAGTTTAAATTTAATAATATTGTTTTAGTAAGTTCAAAAGATGAGATAAATAACATAAAAAAATATATAGAGAAAGAAGATTGTATAAGTAATACTATTAAAAAAATCTTTCATTATATAGAAGGCGGAAGTGAGAGAGTTTATTCGGTTTACAATGCAATTAAATATTTAAATGATAACAATATAAAAACTGATTATGTATTTATTCATGACGGTGTAAGACCATTAGTAACTAAAAAGGAAATATTAAGCCTTTATAATTACATATTAAAAAATGATGCTGCAATACTCGCTTCTAAAGTAACAGACACTATAAAAAAAGTTGATGATAATAAAAATATCACAGAAACTATAGATAGAACCTATTTATACAGAGCAGCCACACCTCAAGCATTTAATTTTAATAAATACTTAAAAGCTATTAATAAATACATGAATGCAAAAAACAAAAAATTAGCAACAGATGATGCTGAAATATACAGTAAATACTCGGGAAAAGTTGGAATTATAGAATGTTCATCAAATAATATAAAAATAACAAATAAAGAAGATTTATCTATTTTTAAAAAACTAAAAGGGATATAATTTTGTATATTTAATATATATGTTTTTTGTATTATACAAGATATATTTTAATAAGTATATATCCGAAAATTTTATATAACAATTTTTGTTAAAATAGGTTATTATATTAGTTACTTTTATATAGCCTTACGGAGGTATATGAGTGCGTACTAAAAAGCACTCGCGTTTTAAACTTTATTTAGCTACTACCTTGATAGCTTTTCTAATTCCGAGTTTGTTTAGTATTTCTTTTGTATTTTCAAATAAACAAAAATATTTAGATAATATAATATCCTATGTAAATAAAGTAGCTCCTATTAATATACATATAGAGGATATAAGTTTATCATTTAGATTAGAGATTATTCTTGACAATGTAAAGCTTTATTCCAAAGGCAATGATAAAGAGTTTGCAAGTATGGAGAGGGCTTTTTTGAAGTTTAATCCTTTAAGACTTTTTATAAAAAAAGATATATTTTATATGCTTAGCGACGTTGATGTTACTAAGGCTGATTTTTATCCTGAGTTTTTGGATACTTCCATTTTTCAATCTAACACCAATGCTAATACTGATTATAAAGAAATTATTAAAAATGTTACAGATATATTATTAGATAAAAGTATAATTGTTAGAAATTTCAACACAAAAATAGAAGATAAAGAGGGAAATATATCTCAAGTTTCTATCACATCTCTTAATGGAAACTTTAGGTCATATAAATATTTTCTCACTTATAACTTAAATCTTCCAGATGAAACAGTTTTAAATTTTTCTACAGAAGTTAATCCTAATTTATCTTTTTTAACATGCATAATCAGTGCTAAAGACAGCGAAAGAGATTTATTTAAATATGATATAAATGCAACTAATAATAATGATTTTTTAGAATTAAATTTAAAAAACACAGAAAAAGATGATTTATTAAATATTAATTATAACTATAATAAGAAAAAACTTAACTTTGAGCTTTTAGATGCCAATATAGATAAAAACACAGTTTATAAGTTTGTAAACATAGCATTAGATACTCCTATAATATACAATGCAATAAAGCCTGATGATGATAATATAAAAATGATTAGTAATGCTATTAATCGTTTTGATTATGTAAATATTAATGCTTATGGAAATTATGAGATTGATAAAGATATATATATTGATTTTGATATTAGTGCAAAAGACAAATTATTTAATTTATATGCTGATGCAAAAATTACTAATAACAATTTAATATTATCTAATGTTAATATCAACGCTTTAGATGGCAGCATAGTTCTAAGCGGCATAGTTCCTTTAAATGACCCTGTTTCCAGTGTATTAAGTTTGAATGTTAATGAATTATCTGCTGGGGTTAATAGGCTCTCTGCTTCATTATCTTTAAAACCTATAAAAGTTAATGATGAAGAGATATCTTCGAGTTTTATAATATCTGAATTATCTTATGAGAATGCCTTAAAATATCCTTTAAAATGGGTTGTAAGGTATATGAAAAAAGACAAATATATAAAAATGAATTTGAGCGGCAACAAATATATAGACCCTTTTGATGTTGATATATCATTAGACAATACGAGGGCTGTATTAGTAGATGCTGACGGCATTATACCTCAGGAATTATTTGTTGTATTTTTGGGAGGAAATCCTATTGATAATTTGTCTTCTCTAAATGTTAAATATAGTTTAAGCAATGCTTCATATACAGATGGAAAGGGAAATGTTCATGCATTAAATGTATCTTCGCGAAAAATTTATACAGAGGAATATTTAATCAGAGTAGGTGCTTTAGCTTACAGGAATAAGGTAGAAATTAATGATATATTTTATAGGCTTTCAGAAGATGGGGGAATTAATGCTAATGCTGTTATAGAATACGATAAAAATTTTAATGTGAAAGCTAATGGAAACGTGAAAACTCCTATTGGTAATTACAATTTGAATGGTTTTACCCTTACAGCTACTAACGGAAGCAGAATATTATATGCATCTACTGAAAACTCAGAAATAGTTGCAAATGGTTTTATAGCAACTAATGGAGATTTTGAATTAAACATAGCAACACCTAATGAATTAAAGGTTAATGACATATCTTTTAATGCTGATGTATCTATAGACAATTATAGGAATAAGCCTTTATATTTGTATGGAGACATTAAATTTAATAAAAACATCTCTCCTGTTGTTGCTTTAAATACTCAATTTGAGCTTTCTAATACAAGCATAGTGTTTACAAATATAATAATGGATTATGGCGACAATAGGATATTTGGAGAGGGAATACTTTCTTCATCTGATGGGGTTAATAAGTTTACGGCTTTGCTTAAAGACCCTAATAATAATGGAATGGTAGCTTTAGATGCTTCTATTAACCAAAATAATGTATTTGGAAAGCTTACTATATCTGATTTACCTTTTAATCTTACTACAGCTGACGGAATGTACGGTATAATTACTGCAAATGCTACTGTGATAGGGCTTCTTAACGACCCTGTTATATATTTAGATAAATTTAACATAAAAGATTTTGAAATTCTTGGAGACAGATATGATGTTTCTTTAACTGGCTATTATAAAACAGATGAAGTAGAGATAAAAAATGTTCTTATGAGTAAAACAGGCTCTATTGGTATCGTTAAATCAAGAACATTTAAGAAAACCGGAGAACAATTAAAGATACCTTATGCTTACTTTTCAAAAGATTTGCATAACATGACTATAGAAGTTGATAAATTATTTTATTTGAGCACTTATTCAGGCACTATTAATTATAATATGCGTTCTTTAGCAGACGGAAGCAAAGAGTTTAGAATACAGACAACTCCTATAACAATTAATAAAAGAAAGCTGCCTGAGTTTGGCACTATAATGAGATATAATGATGATTATATTACTTTTGAAAATAATAAAAGTCATGGTATATATGGAAGCATTTCTAATATAGACGGTGTTAGTGCAACTTCGTTAAGATATGTTTATGATAATTATGATATTCTTAATATTGACGGCACTGTAAAAGATACTGGTAAGGAACAAGTTGATTTGCTTCTTACATCCGATAGACTTAATGTAGAAATATTTGAAATATTTAATGTATTATTTACAGAGATACAGTCATCTCCTACTAATTTTATGGTTGATAATAAACCTTATACTTTATATGCTAAGGTTCATGGACCTAAAGATGATATTGCAATCAATGGAAGATTTTTGGGTCATGGCAAGAAAGTAAAAATAGCATATTTCTCTGATGTATTCGACAGTACAGTTGTAGATTTTAATTTTGACGGAAACATGTTTAATGTAAATAATCTTACATTTACTTACAAGGGTAAAAAGAATTTATCTATTACAGGCGAAGCTGAGATATTCAAAAATAATATAAATTACATGGCTTTTGATTTGCTTTCATCAGACGAGCAATTAGGTCTTTTAAACGGTTCATTAGATCTTAATATTGTAAAAATAAAAGGGCCTTTGCATGTTGATTTACAAGTTGGAGGAAATATAGCAGAGCCGAGAATAGGCGGAACATTAACTTTAATGAAAAGTGATGTTCAATTATCTATTAACCCTCAAAATACATATAAAGAGCATGTTTATGGAATGGCTAGTAAGATTTACTGGGATTTTGTTATAGAGGCTTGGCAGCAAGTAAGAGTAGCACATAATTTGGTTGGCGATGTTTATCTTGAAGACGGATCTAAAATGAGCGTATACAGCACATTAAGAGACGGATTAGAGTTAGAGGGTACTATTAATTTTGACAGAGGAAGTATTTATTATTTACAAAATGTGTATCAAATAGAAAATGGTACTTTAACTTTCCCTGATGTTAATAGCTATGACCCTATAATAGAAGCCACTGCTTTTACATATAAAAAATATTATCCGCCAAATGTTAGTGTTTCTGCTGATTCTTTAGAATATCAAAATTCAGGAGAGAGTGTTACACTTTATATGGAGATGAATGCGAGGGTTTCTCAATTATTAACCGACAGCACGGGCGGTATTTCTCCTGTAAGGTTCTACACTATACCTTCGCTTGGACAGTATCAGGTTAATCAATTGGCAGGAATACCTCAGGGTACTTTTGGTAATAGAGAAAATCAAGTTTATGCCGAAAATTTCAACAGTATAAACTCTGCTAACAATATGAATAATGCCCAATTGCAGCAGCTTACTATGAATTATAGTGATTTAATATTGAGAAGTACAGTTTTAAGACCAGTTGAACGTTGGGTAAGGCAGTTTTTAGGTATAGATTATATTAACTTAAGTCCTACGGTGGTAAATAACCTATTGTTTGTTACGAATAACAATAATCTTAGTGCTTCTTCTGTTTGGGATAACACAAGCGTAGGTATAGGTAAGTATGTTTCTAAATATTTATATCTGAAATATGATGTTACTTACAGAGTTAATGATGCTTCAAGACCGAGCGAATTGGGAAGACCAGTAGATGCTTATTATTTTGACCATCAATTTGGGTTTGAAGTGTCTTTATTAAAAAATTACAGACTTGCAAATTTTGTATTTGAGTATAAAATAAACCCTTTCAATATAAAAGGAACAGGTCAAGACTTTAATATAGTTACACGGTGGAGATTTTAGTGAAATTTAGAATAAATCTTATTATTATTGTTATTATTCTTTTTGCTGCCTTTTTATTTTTGAGTGCGGCTGAAAGTGATTTTGAAAATTTACAAACTTCACAAAATATTGCTGTTTATGAAGGTCTTACTATTAAAGACATAATAGTTACAGGGGAAGTAAGACTTAGCGAGGAACAAGTAAAAAATAATTTCCCTATTAAAAAAGGAAGTAAATTTTCTAGAACAGAAGTTAATAACGCTATAAAAAATTTATTTAATACAGAATCTTTTGACAGAGTTGCTATAGATGTTACAAGGGAAGATGACGGCATTATACTTAATATAGTTGTAGCGGAGAGATTCATTATTAAAGATATAATATACAATGGAAATAAGCGTTTAAGCAGAACAGCTTTAAATGATGCTATAAAACCTATAATGCGTGTTGGCGACCCTTATATACCGCAGAAGTTAAATGATGCTGTTAATGCTATTATCACTAATTATCAAGATAAAGGATATTTAAAGGCTTATGTTGAGCCTAAGGTTATAGAAGATAAAGAAGCTTCTGATGTTGTGATAGAGATGAATATTGTAGAGGGTAATGAGGTTAAGGTATCGAGCATTCGCTTTCATGGTAATACGCATTTCTCGCCTAATGAATTAAAGAGACAAATGTCTACAAAAGAGAATGGCTTCTTATCTTTGGGTAAGTTTAATGAGTTTAAGTTTGAAGAAGATAAATCTAAAATAGTAAAGTATTATGCTGATAGGGGTTATTATAGGGCTAAAGTAAATAATGTACGCTATACTTATCAGTGGAGAGACCCTCAGGTAAAAAATGAGCAGGACTTAATTATAGATATTTATATAACAGAGGGTGATAAATATTATTTTGGAGACATTGGATTTAAAGGCAATTTTGTTATACCTTCAGATGTTATACAGGCAGACATAAGGTCTAAAAAGGGTGCTTTATATAATTACACTTATCATATGTCTGATTATCAGGGTATACAAAACAAATATTCTGAAAAGGGTTATATATTTAGACAAGTTATACCTGTTATATCAGTTAATGAAGAAAACAAGATAGTAAATATAATGTATGATATAGTTGAAAACGATAAAGCACATATAGAAAATATTACAATAGCAGGAAACACTAAAACTAAAGACTTTGTTATACAGAGATATATTGATATAAAACCGGGAGAAGTATTTAACTCTGCTAAAATACAGCGTGTGCAGGAGCGATTATATAATACGCAGTTCTTTGACAATATTAACATTAACGTAAAACCGGGTTCTGCAGAAGGACTTATGGAGCTTGGGCTTAATGTTACTGATGGTAAGTCTGCTATGGTATCCGGAGGAGGCGGTTTTTCTACTGGTTCTGGTTTTAAGGTGTTTTTGTCTGTAAGAGAAAACAACTTTTTAGGACGTGGATTACAATTAGGTTTAAGCGGCGAGTTTGGTCAGACTCAAAAGAGAATAGCAGTTAACTTTGCAGAGCCTTATTTGCTTAATTTGCCTATATATTTGGGTATTGATTTATCTTACTTTAATGAAAGTGTTAATACAGGTTATCAAATAGGAAGCGATCAATTTGGTCTTCCTAAATATTCTTACTATACAAGACATGGTTTTGAAGGTATTGCGAGAGTTGGTTATTATTTCTTTGATTATTATTCTACTTTCTTAACATTTGATACTATTGTACAGCAGTATCAGCAGTGGTATGACCAAGGTGCAACAGCTGCAGGTCCTGACTATGTTTTAAATGATATTAAGAAATATTTAGTTCAAAGAATAGATAAAAAAGACGGAAGTTTCCAAAGATGGCAAAGTGATTGGTTTACTACTTTTATAGTATCTTATTCTCTTCTTAGAGACAGCAGAAACGATTATCTTAACCCTACAAAAGGAAGTTTCTTAAGAGGTACGGTTGATTTCTACTTTAACCATACTCAATTAATGAGATTAAATGCTACTGGTTTCTTGGCTGTGCCTGCAACTAAATGGCTTTCATTTGCATTTTATGGGGAGATTGGACAAATTATTGCTATTCCGGGGCTTCCTATTCAAAATGATGCTGATGTACTTTATTATCTTAATCCATTTGAAGATGTTAGAGGATGGGATACTTCTAAATATACTATATTTAAACATAATAGAGGCTTAAGCACTTATGATTTGCCTAATGAAAACGGTCAGAAAGATTCTTGGAGTTATGGTAGAGCAAAAGTGAGATTCTTTGCTGAGCTTCGTGTGCCTATTATACCAAAAACTTTAGGATTTGTTGGTTTTCTTGATGCAGGTCAATTATGGCTTCCTTATTCTACAGGGCTTAATTCTTATGGAGATACTTATGATTATCCTTCACAGTTTATGAATATTAAAGATATATTTGACCCTTCACAATATATGTATTCTGTGGGTTTTGGTTTGAGGCTTACTATACCTATATTTAATATTAGATTTTATTTTGCTAAGAGATTTGTTTATAATAAAGATGATGTTGGATTTGGTAAGGGATTTCAAGATTTTGAGGGTGATACTTATTCTCCTCTTGGTAAGTGGCTTGGCAGAGGCTGGGGAATTGCTTTTACAATGAACCACCCATTCTATTAAAAAATTATATTGCTATTTTGCAGTTTTTATTATAACTTTTATGATATAAATAATTTGTCAGTAAAGTATAAAAGGAGAAAATAAATTATGAAAAAATATTATATTTTTGGCTTAATGTTTTTGTCTTTTTTGGTTATATCTGTAATAAGTCCGAGAGTTTTTACTCAATCATATAGGCTTACTAAAGTTGGTTATGTTGATTTAGATAGAGTTGTAAAAGAAGTTACTAAAGATGAAGTTTTTGTTGAGAATCTAAAACTAAAAATGGAAGAGCAAAATAATAGAGATATGGCAGAAACTAATAATACAGAAATTAATACTAATCCGAGAGATAATTCTTTGAGGGGACAGGTTAAAAGACAGGTTGCTTCATCACTTCTTGGCATAGTAAAAAAAGAAGGCTATACTCTAATACTCGAGAGAACTGAGTATGCTATTCTTTATGCAGATAGAAATTTTGATATTACAGATGCTGTTATTAAAGATGTTAAAGAATCTGTTATGAAAAAATAATTATTATAATATTATTTAGTTAAAAATGCATAGTATTGACAAATAATAGAAAAAACTTTATATTAATAATACTCTGCTTGGTACGTGAAGCGATGACATTCTTGCACCAGTATAATTTAATGCTAAAGGGATCTGGATTGAAGCATTAATGATAGGCTCGCCATTATCGCGATATGGTATAGAGAAATCAAGGTCATGTTTCTGGGGAACCCACCTGACTATAAAGTTAGGTGCATTTATGTCGCATACGGCTATAGCGGAGCTTTTTTATATAAAAAATATTCGCTTACTTTTAATCAAATAAAAAATCCAACGCATACAAATAATTAGAGAGTAAATATGGATAATAAGACAAATAAAGAAAATGTGAGGCTTGTTAAGGTTATATTAGAATCGGGTTTTGCAAGCAGAAGAAATTGCGAGAAAGCTATAATGTCTGGAAGGGTGAGAGTAAATAATCAGGTGATATTAGACCCTGCTTATAGAGTTAAAGAAACAGACAGTGTCTCAATAGATAGAAATATTATAGAGAGGCAAACTAAAAGGTATATGGCTTTATATAAGCCTTTGGGTGTTGTGAGCACTACTAAATATTTACCCGGCAGGAGAATTATTACAGAGTTTTTTAAGGGTATTAAAGAGAGGCTTTTTTATGCTGGAAGGCTTGACTCCGAATCCCGCGGAATTATGATTATTACAAATGACGGAGAATTTGCTAATATCATCACGCATCCTTCTTATGAAATATTAAAGGTTTATGATGTTACTGTTAATGGAAAAATAGATTCCGAAGCTCTTTTAAAAGCAAGCGGCGGCATCACTATAAAAAATGTTACATATTCTCCTTTTAAATTTAAAATTCTTTCAAAAGGAAGAGTACAAAGCAAAATTCGACTTACTATAAACGAAGGTAAAAACAGGGAGATAAGAAAAATATTTGATTATTTGGGTTATAAGGTAATTGATTTGGAGAGAATATCTGTTGGATGTGTGAGTAAATATGATGATGTGTCCGGTACTTTAGAAGCTGGGCATATTAGAGATTTAACAAAAAAAGAAATAGAGTTCTTCTTTAAACAAAAAGATAAAAAGCTCAAAGAAATAGAGTCTTTATTTTCTAATAGCACAATTAAAGATATTAAAGATGATGAAGAGTTTAATGAAGAAGATTTTCTAAAAGATAGTGAAAAAGAAATACAAAAAGAAGAGAAAAAGAAGCATGATAAATCTAAATGGGCTAAAGCTAAACCTAAGAAAAAGAGATTAGCTTCTAAAAAATCTGTTTTTGTTAAAGAAAAGAAATTAAAAACTGTAAAAAAATCTGTTAAAAATCCATTAAAAAAGAATTTGAAATCTAAGAGAAGTAAATAATTAGCCCTATAATAGTTATAGGGCTATCACTTTATTAATATATTAAAATCATAGAAGTATATACATATTTTTATCATTAAAAATACACTATAGAACAAAAAAAATCAATAAAAATAATAAGTTTTTTATTTTATTTTTGTTATATTTTTTATAAATATTTATAAAAAATTAATTACAAATTTACATTATATTGGTTTTTATATATGCGGGGGTTTTTATATGTTAAAAAGGATATTCTTTTTATTTATAATAATTATTTTAATGATATCTTGCAGAAAAGCTGTAACGCGTCCTAATATGTCCAATTTAGGAACTCCTCCTTCAGAAGAGGGTATTCCAGAAATACCTGATATTACACCTCCGGATAATGAAGAAGATTATTACATAAAAGCAAATGATACAGAAGATATGATTAAAAATAAGATTCAAAAATATTATGATAAACATAGTATATATGTTGCTTTAATCGATGATACTGAAAATAATATAGAGAAAAATGGCACTATAGAAAAGATTAATAATATTATAAATAATGATATTTATTCTCAGGGCGTATTTTTAGATTTGAGTAAAACTGATATGACAAAAATATCTGACAATTTATTTATGGATAGTAAGCATTTATCTTCTGTAAAACTTCCTGAGACTATTACTAGTATAGGCGTTGGTGCTTTTTCAAATGCTAAAGCATTATCAGCAATTAATTTTCCTTCTGTATTAAATGAAATAGGAAAAGGTGCATTTTATGGTTGTGCAAATTTGCAAGAAGTGAATTTAGAATACGCACAAATAAAAATTATATCTGATCAATCTTTTGATGGTTGTTTAAAATTAGCAAAAGTTACGCTTCCTAATATGTTGTTAGCTATAAATGAAAAAGCTTTTAATAATTGTGAAAGTTTAACAGCAATTAATTTTCCTGCTACATTAGAAGATATGGGAGAAGGTGCATTTTTAAAATGTAAAAGTTTGCAAGAAGCTAATTTGAAAGATACACAAATAACTATATTATCTAATTATGTTTTTAGCGATTGTAATAATTTAACTTTAGTTACGCTTCCTGATGGACTATTAGGAATGGAAAACGGTGCTTTTAGTTATTGTACTTCATTGGAAGAGATTACTTTTCCAGAAAATTTTATAGTTATAGGAAATTCTGTTTTTTATGAATGTATCAGCTTAAAAAAAGTAAATTTTAATGATAAACTTAAATCTATTTATCACTATGCTTTTTATGGCTGTTCATCTCTTTCAAAAATATCATTGCCAAGCAGTTTACAAGAGTTGGGAGCAGCGGGTTTAGCAGAGATATTTCCAGAATGTACTTCATTATCAGATGTTGAATATTTAGGAACAAACCCAGAAGATATAGCTTATTTTGGCAACATATTTGGCACATCTTCTAATCCTCAAAATTTATATTTACCTAATGTAGATGACCCGGCAAGCATCCAACCGCCTTCTCAAGACCCTAATCCTTGGATAAATTTCTTAGGATATGATTGGACTGATAAAATAAAATATAGAGAATCTATGCCTAATGAAATAATATAAAAAATAATATAGAACTTATAACATTTTTACAGGTTCTCTTTTTCATTTTGCATAAAAATAATATTAAACTTTTACTTGATTATATGCTTTTTATATAATATACTTTAAACATAATATTAAAATTAGAAAAAAATTAGGGGTGTAATAACTTATGGAAAAAAATGTACAAGATAGAATTAATTCTTGGCTTAATGGCTCTTATGATGAAGAAACCAAAAAAGAAATTAAGGCATTATTAGATTCTGGAAATGAAAAAGAATTAACAGATGCTTTTTATAGAGATTTAGAGTTTGGTACAGGCGGTTTAAGAGGCATAATGGGGGTTGGTACTAACAGAATGAATAAATATACTGTTGGTGTTGCTACTCAAGGTTTAGCTAACTATATACTTAAACAAGGCTCAAATAATTATAAAGTTGCTATAGGATATGATTCAAGAAACAATTCTGATGTATTTTCTAAAGCTGCCGCTGAAATACTTTCTTCAAACGATATAAGCGTTTATCTATATGACGATATTCACCCTATATCACTTCTTTCTTATGCTGTTAGAAGTTTAGGCTGTATTGCTGGAATTGTTGTTACTGCAAGCCATAACCCTAAAGAATATAATGGTTATAAAGTTTATTGGACTGACGGTGCTCAGGTTATTCCTCCTCATGATAAAAATATAATAGATGAAGTATTGAAAGTTAAGCCTGAAGAGGTGAAGATGGGAGATGCTTCAAAGGTTACTCTTATAGGAAAAGATATTGAAGATAAATACATGAATGATTTAATGTCTTATTTAGTTAATCCTGATATTATTAAAAAACATCATGATATAAAGATAGTTTACACCCCTATTCATGGTTCTGGTTATAAAATGGTTCCTATGGCTTTGAGAAAGGCAGGATTTACTAATTTAACAACTTTAGAGGGTGCTCAGCCTCCTAATGGAAACTTCCCTACTGTTGAATCGCCTAACCCAGAAAACCCTGAAGCATTACAGATAGCTGTTAATAAAGCTAAGGAGATTGGTGCTGAACTTGTTATGGGTACTGACCCAGACTGCGACAGAATGGGCTGTGCTTTGCTTACTAAAGATGGTTCTTACATGTATCTTACTGGTAACCAAATAGGTTCTATAATTGCATACTATCTCATTACAAATAAAAAGAATATTCAAAACCCTTATATAGTAAAAACTATAGTAACAACTGAGCTTGCAAGGGCTATTGCCGATGCTAATAATGTTAAGCTTTATGATGTACTTACCGGTTTTAAATGGATTGCTGATATTATAGAGAGAACAAAAGATGGTACATATTTATTTGGTTTTGAAGAGAGCTTTGGATATTGTATTAACTCAAATGTACGCGATAAAGATGGTGTTAGCTCTTGTTTGATGCTTGCTGAAGTGCTTGCTTATTGTAAAGACAACAATATGACATTAGCTGACTATTTAGAAAGCATTTATGAAAAATATGGTTACTTCTATGAAGAAACTATTTCAATTACTAAAAAAGGTGCTGATGGAGCTAAGGCTATAGCTGATTTAATGACTTATTATAGAAACAATTTACCTAAAGAGATTTCTGGTGTTGAAGTTGTAAGCATAAGCGATTATGAGAAAAAAGAAGTTTATGACAATAGCGGTAAAAAAATAAGCGACATTACTCTTCCAAAATCTAATGTTCTTCAATACATACTTTCTGATAAAACAAAAATTACTATAAGACCTTCTGGTACTGAACCAAAAATAAAATTCTATTTTGAAGTTTGCGTAAAAGAAAGCAAAGATAAAAGGCTTGCAGTTGCTAAAGAAAAAGTAGCTAATTTCAAGAAGTTTATAAAAGAATAATATTTATTTAACTATTAATAAAGAAGAAGCTCTAATTAATAGGGCTTCTTCTTTTTTTGTCTTTTATAATTCCCCGCCCTTTAAGTTTTATTGTGTAAACTAGAAATATAATTTATATTTATTTTCAGCTAAATAATAAAAAGCACCCCCACCCAAGCTTTTTTTAATCTTTATGGTTTTTAAAGCACGCGGTAAATAAATTTATGTTTATAGATTACAGTGCATTATTAACTTAATTGGCTTTGAAGATGAGTTTAACGCGTGTTGTAATAAATCTTATAGTTAATAAACAAAATTGTAATACAATTTATTAATAGCAACAATATAAAAAATGTTATATAATACAGCATCATTATATAAAGGAAGTATACAAATGAAAGCATTAATTATTACAGATAATTTATTTGAAGATTCAGAATTATTTTATCCTTATTTCAGATTATTAGAAGAAGGAGTTGAAGTTGATATAGCAGCTCTAAATAAAGGAGAAATTAAAGGTGAATATTTTTTCAAAGTTGATGCAAAATTAGATTTTTCTGAAGTAGAGCCTTCAAATTATAAAGCATTAATAATACCTGGTGGAAGAGCACCTGAAGCTATAAGAGGCAATGAAAACGTTAAAAAAATAGTAAAGTATTTTGTTGACAACAACCTTACTATAGGAGCTATTTGTCATGGTCAGCAAACTTTAATATCTGCAAAAGTATTAGAAGGAAAAGATGCTACATGTTATATAGCTATAAAAGATGATTTAATAAATGCTAAAGCTAATTATAAAGATGAAAAAGTAGTAGTATGCGGAAATATCATAACTTCAAGATGTCCTGATGATTTGCCTTATTTTGCTAAAGAGATAATAAAGAAATTGAAATAAAATATATAAAGATGAGAGGCTCTAATACAGAGCTTCTTTTTGGGCCTTTTCTAATTCCCCGCCCATTAAGCCTTATAACTTAAACTAAAAATATAATTTATATTTCTTTTACAGCTCAATTATAAAAAGCACGCCCGCCCTAGATTTATTTAAATTAGCACTACTATTTACGCACGCAGAGTTAAATAAAATATATAATTAATTTTGAATTTTTATTTGTATAATATATTAAATTTAATTAACCGTGCGTTTAAAAAAAATTTATGATTAAAAAATATCTATTATTTAAATGATATTTAATTTTTTTAATTTACAATGAACTATATTATTTTATTGTTCATAAAAAACAATATAATACAAATAAAAAAACATCATTAAATTACTAATTTATAACATATAATATCAATAATTTTTAAAAAATATGAAATATTTATAATTAAAAACTTGATAGATGTTATTTTTTTTATTATACTTATAAACGTTTGATTTTGATCAAGTTCAAAAATATTAAAAATGAATAAATTTATAAGGATGTTCTATGTCTAAAGAGTGGTTTAGAGAAGCCATAATATACCAAATTTATCCTAGAAGTTTTAAAGACTCTAACGGAGATGGTATAGGCGATTTAAAAGGAGTATTAGAAAAATTAGATTATTTACATGAATTAGGTATAACTGCTATATGGTTTTCGCCTATATATAGTTCTCCAAATGCTGATAATGGATATGATATAGCTGATTATCAAAGCATTATGAAAGAATTTGGCACTATGGAAGATTTTGATAAGATTGTAGAAGAATGCAGAAAAAGAAATATCAAAGTCATTATGGATTTAGTGGTAAATCATACATCTGATGAACATAAATGGTTTATAGAATCAAAAAAATCAAGAGATAATGATAAAAGCGATTATTATATATGGGCTGATAAAAAAGATGGCAGAGAGCCTAATAATTGGGAATCATTTTTTACTGGAAGTGCTTGGCAATGGTGCGAAGAAAGACAGCAATACTATTTGCATTTATTTCATAAAAAACAGCCTGATTTAAATTGGAAATGCGATAAACTAAAAGAAGAGATATTTTCTATGATAGAATGGTGGATAAAAAGAGGCACTGATGGATTTAGAATAGATGCTATAAGCTATCTAGAAAAACCAGAAGGCTTTCCAGATTCTAAAAAACAAGCTACTCATAAAGATGGGTATGTGATGGATGCTGAAATCACGGCAAATCTTCCCGGAACTCATAAGTTTATAAATGAAATGAATATTAGATTATTTAGTAAATATGGTACTCCTACTGTAGGTGAAATAGGATGCATCACTCCTCAAACTGCAAGAGATTATGTA
This sequence comes from uncultured Brachyspira sp., assembly GCF_934747485.1. Classification (GTDB taxonomy): domain Bacteria; phylum Spirochaetota; class Brachyspiria; order Brachyspirales; family Brachyspiraceae; genus Brachyspira. The sequence continues at coordinate 27,405 of NZ_CAKVGN010000036.1, forward strand.
CTTCAAAGCAGAAAAGAATTTGATATGATAATACCATTCATTCTTCCTCAAATAGAAATAGACACTTGGAATGTTCCTATGTTTAAAAAAAGAATAACAGAATGGTATGAAGCTTTAAAAGATGACGGCTGGTGGGCTCAGTTTTTAAGCAATCATGATAAACCTAGACAAGTATCATTATACGGAAATGATAAAGAGTACAGAGTAGAATCTGCTAAAATGCTCGCTTCTATTATACATACTGTTCCTGGTACTCCTTTTGTTTATCAGGGTGAAGAGATAGGAATGACAAATGTATATTTTAATAATATTGAAGATTATAATGATGTTGATACAAAAAGTATGTATTATAAATTAATCAAAGATGTTAGTGATAAAGAAGAAATAAATAAAATATTTGACAGCGTTAGAATATCAAGCCGTGATAATGCAAGAACTCCTATGCAATGGAATGATGAAGAGTTTGCAGGGTTTTCAACTCATAAACCTTGGATAAATGTTAATCCTAATTATAAAGAAATAAATGTAAAAAAAGCATTGGAAGATAAAGATTCAATATTCTATTATTATAAAGAATTAATCAATATAAGAAAAAATAATAAAATAATTGTTTATGGTGATTATAAAGAAATAAAAATTGATAATGAATATGTATATGGTTATGAGAGAAATTATGAAGATAAACAATTAATAGTAATAAATAATTTCTCCAAAAACAATGCAAAGATAAACTTAAACTATAATATAAAAAATATTATGCTATCAAATTATAAAGAAAATAAGATTAATGGCTCAGAAATAGAATTAAGAGCTTATGAATCAATAATTTTCTTTTCTAAATAAAAGATACACAAATAAAATAATTTATTAATAATAAGGATAAAATTATGAATACAAACATGAAAGTTGGTTTGGGAGAAAAGATAGGCTATGGTATTGGAGATTTAGCCTGCAATCTAATTTTTTCAACAGCTACATCATATCTAATGTACTATTACACAGATATAGCAGGTCTTACAGCCGCATCTGTTGCAACTTTATTTTTGGTAGCAAGAATTTGGGACGCTATTAATGACACTATTATGGGAATGATAGTTGATAAGACTAATACTCGTTTTGGTAAGTTTAGACCTTATATATTATTTGGTTCCATATTTTTGGCTATATTTGCTTTTTTATGTTATGTAGTACCTACTAATATGAGTTTAAGCGGTAAATTAATTTATGCTTATATTACTTATATAGGATTGGGTATGTCATATACTTTGGTAAATTTACCTTATTCTGCTCTAACTTCGGCTATGAGTAATGATTCTGAAGAGAGGACTAAAATAACAACTGTAAGAATGATATTTGCTGTATTAAGCGGTGTTGTGGTAGCACAAGTTTGGAATTTAGTAGATATATTCGGCAAAGGAAATGAAACTGTAGGATACAGATATACTACAGCTATTATGGGAGTTGTTTCTATAATATTATTTGCTATATGTTTCTTTTCTACAAAAGAAAGAGTATATATTGACAATAAAAAAGAAGAAAAAAAACATTCTTTAAAAGAAGAGTTTAGCAGTATATTATTAAATCCTCCTTTGATAATAATTACTATTGTGTTTATGCTTATCCTAATATGCGGTTTTGTTATAGCTGGTGTTAATATATATTTCTTCAAATACAATGTTCAAAGGGCTGATTTAATTACTCCTGCTATGACTTTAACAACTTTATCTACTGCTATAGGAATGTTCACTGTTCCTTATGTTACAAAATTATTTGGTAAAAAGAAAGCTGGAATAATTACATTAAGCATGTTTGGGCTATTAAATCTATTATTTTTTATAAATTATAAAACTTTGAATTCTATACCTTTATATTTTGTAATAATAGTGATATCTGGTATATTTAATTCATACACTTGGTCTTTAGGCTGGTCTATGCTTCCAGATACAATAGAATATGCAGAATATAAAGTTGGTTTCAGAGCTGAAGGATTAATATACTCAATGTACAGTTTCGGACAAAAAATGGGTATGGCTTTGGCAGGGCTAATATCAGGACAAATTTTAGCGTTTGTAGGATATAAAGCAAATGATTTACAGCAGACCCAATTCGCTTTAGATGGAATAGCATTTTCAAGAGGGGGTGTTCCTTTTATATTATGTATAGTATCTATTATAATTATTTCTTTCTACCCTTTAACTGAGAAAAAATATTTACAAATATTAGATGAATTAAATAAAAGAAAAACTATAGGACAAAATTAATAATAAAAGGCAGTAAATAAAAAATATTTGCTGCCTTTAAAAAATTTTAAATTTATATAGCTTTATCAAAAGCAAATTATTTATGAAATTATTTATAATTGTAAAAAGTTAAATATTTGTATTATTTTATTTCCTGCTTTATCATAGTTCCTCTATAATATACAGGTGCTTGGTTCTCTTCATCTGTAAAACTAACTTCAACAATAACATAAGCTGTTTTATTATCATTGTTAAAAGCTGCTGTAGTTTTATAAGATGTATCATAATCAGTTACAGTGAACTCTAAAGTATTTTCTTTTGGTTTACTTATTTTATCAAAAGATATATTAGGTTCTGGGTAATTAGAGCCTGATATATATACATCTATAGAGGCATCAGTTTTTATTTCAAATTTCCAATTTAAATATTCAAGTGTTGTGTCTAATTTTAGTTCTCCTTTCCAAGTACCTTTATGTTTTGTAATATCTTCTTTATCATTGATTTCTGTATTAATTTCACTAGTATTAGCTTCATTAGATGATAAGGCAGAATTATCTTTGTATCCTACTCCTGTTGTGTTTTTATTGCTGCAGCTTAATAACAATGCTGTTGCTATCACAGTAATTAATAATAGTTTTTTGTTCATTTATATATCCTCTTTATGTACATTCTTTTTTATAAAAATAATATTCTATATGTAAATATTTTCTATAAATATAAAAAAAATATAAAAATGCACAGGAGCCAGACATATTGCAGTTAGGAATTCCTTAATTTCTTAAAGTATAGCATAGGT